>CAMGTC010000034.1 GCA_946061765.1 uncultured Treponema sp. | reverse complement strand
GTCAATAATATTGCAAAAGAATATACCATCAAAGGCTTTGCAATGGATGATGAGCAGGATAGATTATACAAGAGTGACTATGATAGATTTATTGAAGATAAGGGGAGTTTGTAAATGTTAGGAAATACTCTTATAGATAATTCACAGAACCTAAAACTTGTAGATACTTTAAATGAAATAATTAATATTCCAGAAATTCAAGAAATATGCATTGCTACTGGTTATTGGGATTTAAAAGGAACAGCACTAATAACAGAATCCTTAAAAAAATTCCTGGAAAAAGATGGCACAAAATTTCGCTTGCTAATTGGAAAAGACCCTAATGTGTTTCAAAAAGATTTAACAGCAGATTCATACAAGACGGCAAAGCAATATCCTCAGGATTATATTAAAATTGATTTACAAAATGTAGAATTGAATAATCAATCCTATCAGAATGCGGCTAATCTTTTAATGAATTATTGCAACGAAGAAAAGAAAATCGAAGTTCACATTTTTAAACTAAATGAAGACGATGAAAAACAATTTTTTCATTCAAAATGCTATATTTTTACAGATGGAACAGATGATAATTCATTAGGAATTGTAGGAAGCAGTAATTTTACTGAAAAGGGATTAATTGGAAATTCTGAACTTAATTATCTTGAAACTAATGGAATGATTGTAAATCATCAGAGTTCGGGTACTAAGAAAGGACATATCCAATGGTTTAATGAAAAATGGGCTCTTTCCGAGGATTGGACAAAAGAATTTGTAGTTGAAATCCAAAATTCTCCTGTTGGAAAAGAAGCTAAAAAAACTCTATACAACCCGGCAAACTTACCGCCAGTTGCAGACTCTTGTACGGTTCTTACTCCGCATGAGACATATTTAAAATTCCTTATTGATCAGTTTGATGAAGTTGTTAATTTTGACGGTAAAATTACTCCTGATGATTATATGCCTAAAGACCCTGACTTTAAGAAACTGACATATCAAAAAGAAGCTGTTAATCAGGGATTTGCCATTATGAAACGGCACCATGGTTTTATACTGGCCGATGTTGTTGGTTTGGGGAAAACATTTACTGCACTTATGGTTATAAAACGCCATCTCATAGAAACAGGATTCAAAAATCCAATTTTAATAATTACACCTCCGGCAATTAAACAGAGTTGGATCGATTCCATTGAATACTTTGATAAAAATGAAAATCCAGACAGATTGTTAAAACCATTAATCACCTTAACAACTATAGGCTGCTTAGAAGATGTAAATGAAGCAGATGAATATGTCGCCAATGATGACTTTGATTCTTCGTTCAAGAAATCTAATTATGGAATGATAGTTGTTGATGAAAGCCATAGATTCAGAAACGACGGAACTATTATGTATCAAAAATTGGATGATCTTATCGGTTCTATTGTACCTCAGCCTTATGTTGTTCTCTTGTCGGCAACTCCGCAGAATAATGCCCCTTACGACTTACGAAATCAAATATACTTGTTCCAAAGAGAACATAATAATTCAACTCTTGATAACCTTGGCTCATACGGAAATAAATTGGAAAGTTATTTCTATGAAAAACAGCAGAGATACAAGACTTATATCAGTAAAGAAAAATTTGTAGACGGTAAAAAAGTCCTAAAAACAAAAGAAGAATTAGAAAGAGATAAAGCTGCCTTAAAAGAAGATTCTGAAGATATCAGAAGACGGATTGTTGAACCTTTAGTTATTCGCCGGACTCGTACCGATATTGAACGATATTATGCAGATGATATGAAAAATCAGGGACTTAGCTTCCCTAAAATTCCGAAACCCGTTGCAATTCCTTACGAGATGAAAGGTGATTTAGGAAATCTTTTTAATCAGACTATAAACATTATTGCACCGCAAGTAAGCCATGTTGATACAGATGAAGAAGGGCAGCCTGTACTTGATTTTGGAGCAACTGCCGGGGATGATGGATTAGGCTATTATCGTTATAGAGCAATTGAGTATTTAAAAGCCGAAAAAGACAAAAAACGGCATGAAACAAGAAACCTAACGGCAGAAGGAACCTCTCAACGACTTGCTCAGATAATGGAACTTCTTCTTGTTAAACGTCTGGAAAGTTCACAGGCCGCATTTAAGGAATCTCTTCATAATTTACATCGCTATTCAGAAAATATGCTCAAAATGTGGGAAAAAGACAGAATCTTCATTTGTCCTGACATCGATGTAAACAAAGAACTTTCAGATATCGCGATTACAAAAAATGGAAGTTTTGATGAATGCCTTAATGTAATTGCCAGCAAGGCAAAAAAAGCAAATAAGAAAAATTCCGGTAATGAAAACGAAGGCCCTAATCAGGAATATAAACAAAAGGATTTTGATTCAAAGTATATTGAGCTTTTAAAAAATGATTTAAGGCTTATTGATGGCCTTTGCTCTAAATGGGATGTACAAACTTCCGACCCAAAAATGAGCACCTTTATTTATAGGACCGCATCAGATTTCATGAATCCTACAAGAAACAAAACAAAGAAACTTGTTATCTTTACAGAATGTATTGCGACTCAAATGGCTTTGGTTCAAAAATTGGACGAAATGCCAATTCCAGATTGCAATGTTCTTTCAATAACAGCAAAAAATCGAGATGATATGAAAGACATTATTGCAGCAAATTTTGATGCAAATTATAAAGGTACCAAAAAAGACGATTATCAGATTTTAATTACAACAGATGTACTTGCAGAAGGTGTAAACTTGCACAGAGCAAATTCTATTTTGAATTATGACTCCCCATGGAATGCCACCCGGCTTATGCAGAGACTTGGCCGCATAAACCGCATTGGTACAGAAGCTAAGAAAATCTGGAACTATAATTTCTATCCTTCTACTTTAGGTGACAATCAGATTAACCTGAAAAATAGAACTTATGTAAAACTCCAAGCTTTCCATGAATTATTTGGCGAAGACAGCCAGATTTATTCCACAGAAGAAGAAGTCAAGCACTTTGACAAAGTGGAACATGAAGAACTGGAAGATGCAGAAACTCCAATCATGCCGTTTATTGCAGAATTGAGATATTTTAAATCCGAAAAACCAAAGGAATATGAAGCATTAAAGGTTATTACTAATAAGGTAGTTTCTACCATTAAAAATGATCAACACCTTGCTTTTTCAAGCTTGCATGAATTGGACAAAGCACATAATTTAATTCAGTCAAATCTTTACATTGGAAAAGAAACTGGAAGCGCAAAAAAAGTTGGTCAACTGGAATTTTTTGAAAACCTAAAACCTTTGTCGCATAACGAAGGAATAGAAACGGATTATGAACTTAATGAAAAATATAAAATTTCAGTTTTAAATTGTTATGCCAGTGAGAAACAGAATGCGCAGCTTTCTATGAAAAGTAAAATCAGAACTGGAGAGAAAGAAAAGGCAACAGCCAGAAAAAAAATTAAGGCTCTCTACAACATAGAAAATTTGAATGATGATACTTTTGACAAACTGGATGAAATTTGTAACTCCATAGAAGATGGAAATCATTCATTGATAAACAAGATCATAAATATGGATTTTACAAACGATGGTCTTGGTAACATTCAAATTGAAAGTGATGTAGAATATCTGTACAAATTTGCAAGAATTCATGATGAAAATGTAAGTACAGAATTAGCAATAGAGTTTGTAGCTAAATAAAAGGATTAAAAATGACAGACAGCAGTATTTTGACAAATAGAAAACTGGAAAAACTCCTTAAAGACGGTGAAGGATTTACTGTTGAATTCAAAAAATGCAAGAATGCTTTGCCGACTTCGGTTTTTGAGACAGTCTGCTCGTTTTCCAACCGTTACGGCGGTTTTATTCTGCTTGGAGTTGACGATTCTGGAAATGTTTTGGGCGTTGAACAGGCCGCCGTTAAAAAAATCAAAACGGATTTTATAAATATACTAAACAATCCTAATAAAATTCGTCCATCGCTCTTCCTGAATCTTGAAGAATACGACTACGAGGGAAAAACGATTCTTTGGGTGTACGTGCCTGTTAATTCTGATGTTGAGTTTTGTGACGGCAAAGTTTTTGACCGGAATGGCGATGCTGACCAGGACATAACAAAATCTGTCGATTTAGTGGCGAATCTTTACAACAGAAAGTCTCATGATTTTTATGAGCGGATGCTTCTTCCGTATGCGACGCTCGACCACTTGCGGCTTGATTTGATTCCAAAAGTTAAACAGCTTGTACAGATTAAGAACACTCTTCATCCGTGGAAAGACATGGATGCAATGGATATCTTCAAAAGTGCAGGGCTTTACGAAGATAATCTTATAACTGGAAAAAAAGGCTTTAATCTTGCGGCAATACTTTTGTTTGGAAAGGACACTGCAATTCAATCATGTCTTCCTGCATATAAAACGGATGCAATTTTCCGCTATAAGAACCCAGACCGTTATGATGACCGACTGATTGTAGAGACAAATCTTATAGAAAGCTACGAGAGGCTGATGGAGTTTGTCCAAAAGCATACGGACGACCGTTTTTTTTTGGTTGACAATCTTTCGACTAGCGTGCGCGATAAGATTGCCCGCGAGGTTGTCGTGAATACGCTTGTTCACCGCGAGTATTCAAGTGCATATCCTGCAAAGCTGATTATCACAAAAGACAGCCTTTATACTGAAAACTGGAACCGCTCCACAAAATTCGGACGGCTTACTCCCGAAAATTTTACGCCTTACCCAAAGAATCCTCTCATCGCAAAGTTTTTTATGGAACTTGGAATGGCAGATACACTCGGTTCTGGTGTACGCAACCTGTACAAGTTCACAAAAATCTATTCCAGCACTGAACCTATTTTAGAAGAGGGCGATGTTTTTAAGACAACGGTTTTCCTTGAAAATGGCGGAATAAATAAAGAAAAACTCATAGAAAACAGAGAAAGTTCACAGAAAATTGACCTATCAGATGTCGGTGTAAATGTCGGTGTAAATGTCGGTGTAAATGTCGGTGTAAATGTCGGTGTAAATGAAGAACGAATCTTTACACTTATAAAAGCAAATGCAAACCTGACGGCTCATGAAGCATCTGAAAAGCTGAATATAAGTAAACGCCAGGCAGAACGACTTTTTGCAAAGCTTAAAGAAAAAAACATAATCCGTCGTGTCGGTGCAGACAAGGGCGGACATTGGGAAATAATACAATCTACAGATAAGGGAGCAAATAAATGACAGCAGCAACAAACCTTCGCACACTTTTTGAAAACAAATATCCCGGAAAAGAAGTTATCTTTAGTGAACTTATTAAACCAATTTTTGACAAGGCAAAGGATGCTACATTAACAGATAATCAGCAGTTATCAGAAAGCGACAAACGGCTTGTAAAGTCATTCAGCATTATTGCCCAGGTTCGCGGAGGATTTCCAATCACCTTTGCTGATGTTGAGTTAAAAGATACTGTTGCATTAAAGCGAAGTCGTGTTGCAATTCAAAGTTGTGTCAGAAAAATAATGACAAACGATTCCAGCGCAATCATCTTCTTTCATTTTACAGATAACACAAAAGATTGGCGCGTAAGTTTTGTTAATAAAGGTGACTCTGGAAAAGATTCAACAAATGCAAAAAGATATACCTATTTATGTGGCGTAAACCACGGATGCAGGACAATTGCGGAACGGTTCAATGCACTTGCCAAATTAGACCGAATAACTGATAAGGATATGATTTCTGCTTTCAGTGTAGAATCCCTTACAAAAGAATTCTTCGGTCAGCTTTTTACATGGTACAGTGACTGGGCTTGCAAAGTATGTAAATTCCCAAGCGATAAGTGCATCGCGGCAAATGCAGACCTTACAACAGAAAAAAATGAAATAAACCTTATTCGCTTGATTACACGAATCATGTTTGTCTGGTTTATCAAACAGAAAAATCTTATTCCAACATGGATTTTTAATAAGAATGAACTTGCAGAAATCCTTACGGATGCAGATTTTACTTCTGACAAAAAGGGCAACTACTACAATGCGGTTTTACAGAATCTTTTCTTTGGGGCATTGAATAAAAAGATTGAAGAAAGAGCCTTTGCGGAAGTCTCAAAAGCTGGTGTTGCAAATGAGCAATATGGAATAAAAACATATTTTAGGGATGCAAATGAAGGTTCATTCTTTAAATGTTCTCCAAAGGAGATGGTGCAAAAGTTCCTTGATGTTCCATTCTTAAACGGAGGTTTGTTTGAGTGCCTTGATTGGGATGAACCGACTGAAAACAACACAAACCACCAAGTTCATTATGTAGACGGCTTTAGCCGCGATAAAGACAGAAGGGCATTTGTTCCAAACATTCTTTTCTGGAATGAAGATGAAAAGCAGCCAGGCCTCATCACAATCTTGAGCCGCTATAATTTTACCGTAGAAGAATCAACTCCAAGTGATGTTCAGGTTGCTTTGGACCCGGAACTTTTGGGAAAGGTTTTTGAAAATCTTCTGGGAACTTATAACCCAGAAACAAGGGAAAGTGCACGCAAGGAAAGCGGTTCTTTTTATACTCCGCGTGAAATAGTTTCTTACATGGTAAACTCTTCTATAAAGGCATATTTGCAGGAAAAAGTACCAGACATAAGCGAAGAGAATCTTGAAAAACTTACAAATGACAATAAAACTGATGATTCAGAAATAAAACTTAGCGAGGAGCAGATTAATAAAGTCCGAAGTTCTCTTTTTGAAATAAAAATTATTGACCCAGCCTGCGGTTCCGGTGCATTCCCAATGGGAATATTGAACAAGCTGGTAGAGATTCATGTTCTTTTGGACAGGCTTAGTGCCAGCACAAAATCAGAACACAACCTTTACATAAAAAAAGGCCAGTCTGTAAATTATAATCCTGATGAAAGCCTCAAAATTAATGCTGAGTATCTTGGAAATCAGGAATTCAAGCTTTATGTCAATGGAGAAGAAGAAAATAAAATTTATAACTCCCAGGATTTAGCCCTGCATGTAAAAGAGATAATCAACAAACACAACAAAAAAATTGGCAAAAGCACTATTGCAAATCTTTTCAGTCAGGGGCGGATTGATGACGGAAAAAGCTTTAATTCGATAAAAACAAAAACAGACATTCACCAGATTGTTGATGAAGACACAAAAGACATTATCTGGCAGTACAGAAGCTATAATGTTCAAAATAAATTCCGTCAGTACAGAAACGAAGAAAAGCCGGCTCTTTCAATTGATGTAGCAGAAGAGGACAATGATTTTGAGTATGCAAAATATCTTTACAGCCTTAAAACAAGAATCATTCAGGATTCAATTTTTGGCGTGGACATTCAGCCCATTGCCGTACAAATCAGTAAACTGCGTTTTTTTATCAGTCTGATTTGCGAGCAGCCAAAGATAGAAAATCACCCTGAAGAAAATTATGGCTATAATCCTCTGCCGAACCTTGAGACAAAATTTGTTGCGGCAAATACGCTGATTGGAAAAGCAAAGAAAAAAGATGATATGGCTCTGTTTGCAAATTCAAGAATTGATGAAATTACCAAAAAACTGGGAGAAATCCGAAAAGTTCACTTTAGTGCAAAAACGGCACAGGAGAAAAAAGAAAACCGGGAAGAGGACGAAAAACTCAGGAAGGAACTTTCAAAACTTCTGGAAGAAGACCAGGTCTATTCCCCGGAAGATGCCAAACAGCTTGCAGCATGGAACCCTTACGACCAGAGTGCACCTGCAAGTTCATTCTTTGATGCAGAATGGATGTTCGGGGTGAAGGATGGGTTTGATGTTGTCATCGGCAACCCACCGTATATTAGTGCACCAATGCAGATTGCAAGTCCTCAATTAGCTGAACAGAGACAAAAACTTGTTGAATCTAAAAAATATAAATCACTTTATCAGAAATGGGATTTGTACATTCCTTTTATTGAACTTGGAACTCAATTGAACTGCCAAAACGGAATAACAACGATGATTGTACCGTTTCCGCTTACGAACCAGCTTTATGCAAAAGTACTTCGAAAAATGCTTGTCGAAGAATATGATATGTTCGAGCTTGTGGATTTGAACGGCACAAAGATTTTTGACAACGCAACAGTGTCGAACTGCATACCGTTTGTAAAGAAAGCAAGGAAAAGCCACGTGGATTCGATTTTGTTAACGCAAAACCAAAAAAACAAAAATGGAAAATCGTTAGATTTTCCGAATCCGTGTGGCAATTCTACTTGGATTAGTAAAATTGACGAAAACTTACACATCAGCCGAGCCTTTGAACAGACAAAAAATGACCTTGTTCAAGACGAAAAGAATTATGTGTGGAACGTAACGCAGGAAAAGCGAGAAACGAACCGCCATTCAGATATGCACGTCTTGGGAGATTATTGCTATATCAGTGTTGGAATGGTTTTGAATGCTGATGAAAAAGTTGCAAAAGGAGAATTCTCAAAAGAAGACTTAATTAGTAAAATTAAAGATGAAATCCATTGTCGAGAATACATTGAAGCAAAAGATGTTGGAAAATATAAAATCAATCGTATTCGATATTTGGAATATAATACTAAAAGAGTTCCCAATAAGATTCGTCGCCCTACATTTAGAGAATTATACGATGCTCAAAAACTTGTTATGAATTGTCTTGGAACAATAAATTCTACAGTAGATTTTGATGTTCATTTTTTGCATAATCATTCAATCTATTGTGGAATTCTTTGGAAAGACTTGCACGGTGTTGAAAACAAGAGCATTGCTTCTTCTATCAAGAAGTTTAGCACGATGAGCCGTGAAGATATGGAAGAGCTTTCCAAAACCGTAGAATTGCGGTATTTGCTTGGCGTGATGAACTCGAAGTATGCTTCCGTTTTGCTTACGAACTTGCGTGGCGGAGATTATCACATTTACCCAGAACATATCCGTAACATTCCAATTCCATCTGTCACACTAGAACAGCAAGAGCCAATCATCGCTTTGGTGGATAAAATCCTCGCCACAAAAAAAGCGGATTCATCTACCGACACAAAAGAATGGGAAAAACAAATCGACCAGAAAGTTTATGAACTCTACGGACTGACTCCAGAAGAAATTGCCATTGTGGAGGGAAAATGATATGCCATCATTGGATGAAATGAATGTTGATTTGCTAGATAAAACAGACAGAGACAAAAAAAATGAAACTACTCAGAAGATTGTTAATTCCGTTTTTGGGGCAATCCCTTACATAGGGCCAGCAGTTTCTGAGATAATAAATTCCTTTATTCCAGATAATCGGCGAGAACGAGTAGTTGCATTCATAAAGGAACTCGTTCTTATTGTAGAACAACAAGGTAAACAAATTTCAGAGCTCCAAGAATGGTTAGAACGCATAAAAACAAATAAGAACTCTTTATTACTGTTGGAAACAGCTTTATTAAACTCCATGCAAACAGAATCACAAATCAAATTGCATAGCTATGCATATTATGTGTTTAATTTTGTTGATAACACACAGATTTCTGACATTCAAAAAGAAGCAATATTAAATACGCTTTCAAAATTAAATGAAGTAGAGATTCTTCATATTATTTCTTTAGAACAAGATAAGTTCATTTTTGAAGAATCTGATTTCCATAAAAAATATGGAGAATATGTAGATAGACATACAGCTTGTGGTGATGAAGAGGATGAATTATTCAATGCTATGCAAGATTCATACTTAAATAATTTGGTTGTTTATGGAATTGCAACTTGTACAGGAGATCCAAAGAAGGGACAATCTAGTTTTAAACTTCTTCCATATGGACAGGTTATTTATCAGAGTATTTTTGATGAGAAATTCTTTCAATAAATAGACATGGAGTAAAAATAATAAATGGTAAATCCAGATTGGAAACTTTTTAAAACAAAATTCTCAGAAAATCCTCAAAAAAATTTTGAATGGTTTTGTTATTTATTATTTTGCAATGAATTTGATAAACCTTATGGCATTCCAAGAATTTATAATCAACCAGGTATTGAAACATTTCCAATTCAACAAGATGAAGAATTAATTGGATGGCAAGCAAAATATTATTCTGGAAAATTAACAGACCATAAAGATGATATTATTGATTCCATTGAAACAGCAAAAAAGAATTATCCAAAATTAACTAAGTTCATTTTATTTTGTAATCTTGAATGGACTTCTACAAAAAATGGCGGATATCCAAAAGCAAGAACAGCGATATTAGAAAAATGCAAAGAATTGAATATTACTCTAGAAGAAAGACTTTTAAGTTATTTTGAAAAAATTGTAGAAAATAAAAAATATGATAATATCACCACTTTTTTCTTCTCTAATATTCATGAAAGCAGATTAGAGATTCAAAGAGCTGTTATGTCATGCCCTATAATAGATTTGCCTATCTTTAAGGAGAATTTTGAGAAGAAAATAGATGTAAATGGCAATTCAATTCATTCTGCAAATCCTCTTATAGATTGTTTTGAACAGTTGTTTTCTACTACTGAGTTTGAAAATGTTACGAATTTTTACATAAAAGGAATTGCAGGCATCGGAAAAAGTGTTGAACTAAAAAAGACATATAATCATTTTGTCTCAAAATTTTCAGATATTAGTAATTATGAAAACTGTAAGTTTGTTTTTGTTCCGTATTTCTATGATTTAAAAAATTTTCAGGATGATTTTTGTTTGCCAGAAAATAAATATGCTCCGTACATAATGTTTTTAGATGGATTAGACGAATTATCTGATAAAAAGACTCTATTATTGTCAAAGTCTCTAAAAAAATTAAAGTCGTCATTCTCTAATATTAGATTTGTCATTACGGGTAGAGATGCTGCTTTTGTTTCTGGATTTCTTGAAAATGAATCTATGACAGAATTATTCTTAAATTATTATATTGATGATTCATTATCGAGTTTAATTCGACAGTACAGTGGCACCTTTTTTGAAACATTGATACAAATTCCTTTTTATAGAGAATTTGTTTGTTCTGTTGACAGTAAAAATATTTGTACTTATAAACAGTTTTTTGAAATTGCAGTTAATAATCGTTTATCTAAAGATAAACACAATAATGATTTTTCTGAAAATATTTCAGAAAGGGATATAGATAAATCAGAAATCAATTTATATGCCATAAAGGAAGGTCTTTCTAGACTTGCTTCTTATCTGTATACACAAGATAAAAGAAGATTTTCAGAAGCAGAAATAAAATATTATTTAACTGGTGATAATTATATTTTCGCTTTAAAATCTGCATTATTTGAATATAAGTCAAATGAAGAAATCTATTTTATCTCAAATATTTTCCTAGAATATTTTTATGCTTGCTCATTAGAAAATAAATCTTACCACAAGATAAAAAAGGAATTTTTAACTTCTACAGGAGCAATAAAGGTCTCTAAGATAAACATTCTATATATTCTATTAAATATAATTTCTAATACGAGTAAATTGTATTCTAAAATTACAAATGAATTGCAACACTTTACGCAAGCCTATATTTTACTTACAGATTTTATATCATTACCGTCAGAAACTAGATTTGATAGTTATTTGAAAATTATAAATGATTTTAATTTAAAAAAAGAATTAATTTATTATGGTAGATTTCATGAAAGTAACGATATATTTTCAACTATTTCTTCCTTAGCAGATAAAATGTTCGACCTTTTGCCAGAGAACAAACAGCTAGAAGCGATTAAGTTCCATATCCAAATTGCTGAAAATTTTCTTAAGTCTCCAAATGAAAACGACCTTAATACATTTTGTAATTCCGTTATCCTCCTTGGTTTTGGAGAAGAAAAACGTTGGAATGAAGAATGTCAGGAATTACTAAAACAGATTTCTATTCCTATTTTAAAATTTTTCATCAATCATAAATTAGCCGAAAAAGTAAAAGGTTTGCTTTCTTCTCTTGTTGTATTCTTTTGGTACAAATCTTATGGCTGGACAAAAGACTGGACTGTTCATAATTGGAAAAGATTTATTTCTGAAATGGAATTAAATACTTCAGATGATTTCTATACTTTTCTTGATGAAAATGATTATAAACTGAAGCGAACACTTTTCATTCATTTTAATGATAATCCGGATATTTGGAAATTTTTAATTCCTTTGACAGTAAATGCATGTATTTCGGACGATATTCCTGGATGTGCGGCTTGTGTTCCGAGTGTGCTGGATGATGATTTTAAAACCCCTGTTCTTCATTTTGATAATGACTTGTTTTATTTTAGAGATGTAATTAAGTCCCAGTCAGCACGAATAACTGTACAAAACATTATTGAAATTGCAAATCAAATATCCGAAAACGCAACAAAAAAACATTCAAGAGATTTCGAAACTAGAGAATTATCGGAAGGTTTAAGTAATCAGTATTTCGAGAAAATATCACAGATTACAACTGAAGATGTTCCAATTTTATATTCTATAATTAAGAATGTACTAAAAGACAATAATGGTTTATATGCTCATAATTTAATCAGATATATTCAACCTCTCTCAGATGAAATTAAACTTGCAATTTATTCATGCATTTTGAATGGAATTGAAAATAAAGAAATAAGCAGTGAAAACTTTTCTTTATGGCAACCAATGGTATATTTGCTAAAAGTAAAAGATAAGAATCAAAAAGCTATTAAATGCCTGTTGAAAACAAAATCCGTTTCAACTCATTTATATAAAGATATATTCTTTTTTTGTAAACGAGATAATGATGATCATCCATGCAAAGAATATTGTAATGAAAAATATGAATCTGAGTTTCCTGAAGACTATGCAAAAGAAGTAGCATATAACAAAAGAAAAACAGCTTATTTTGAAAAAATTGCAGAAATGCGAAAAAAAGAAGTTGAATTCATTCTATCGCCGCAAAGAATAATTTCAGAAATTGATAGAATTCTAGATTACTTAGATTCAGACCAAAATCCTTTTAATAAAGACTCAGAAAGATTGGATTTGATTTATTTGGAACCTGAACATACTTTGGATCGCTATGAATTTGGGGGAATGAAAGATTCAGAAGAACCAGAAATTTTTTCTGAATTTGTTATAAAGATATTAAGAGATGCTTCTTATAATGATAGTAAAGAAGTGAATAGAGAACAAATCAAAGCTGATATTCTTACATGGGATAATCTGGAACAGAATTTCTGGAGATTCTTCTTTTGGTTTTATGTGAGAAAATATGATTCTGATAATGTAAAGCAATTTTTCTCCGAACATCCTGAAATTGTTTTCAAGATTAAACAATCTATGGAATTAGAGTTTCCTGGAATTCTTAATTCTCAAGATATTACAGTATTTGATGGCGGTAAAAATGAATATCAGATTGTTCCATTTGTATATTACTTGAATAATTTGTATGAAAATAAATTACCGGATTTTTTAAATCCCCATGAAATGTTGAAATTTGTTGCTTTCCCAGCATGGTGTTTGTCTGAATATGGAGTTCATACAACAGGTGAATATAAATGGGGAAATTATGAAAGTGTTTTTGATTGGCTTAGTATTTTATTGAATATGGACAAAAGAAATATCATTAATCATGCTATTTCAATATATTCAAAATTGAAAACTGACATTTCACGAACACAAATTATTTCATATCTTTGTGAATCTATAACAAAAAGAACTTTTCAATCTGATGAAGCTTTGTCTCTGATTATTCAGGAAAGTATTCAAGAATGCACTTATGGATATAAGTCCGGTGATAATCTAAAAACTATGAACTACACACTTCAGAATTTTTGGAACAAATATGAACAAAATATTATCAACAGAATAGAAGAATATATTGATTTTACAGAATACAAACATGATGAAAAAAATTACTGTCGTAAGGCAATGGCGGATTACATAATAAGACAGGCAGATACAACAAAAAAGAAAAAGATTATTTCAATTATTAAAAATAAAGAAAGAATTGATAATCTGACAGATGATAGAATTTATTTACTTTCAAGATTAGGAGAAGAAAAAGCTACAATTATTTTAATTAATCAATATCTTGAAGGTAAGAAATTGAATACAAGCCTTTATTTCGCAGGACCACTATTTGGAATAGAAAAAGCATCAAATAAAGCTTTTAGAAAAATGATAGAATTATTTGATTATACACTTCAAAAAAGTAGTGATAGAAGGCATGAGTTGCATTCTATTGCAGTTGGTATGATTAATCGAAACGTAACAAAAAAGAATTTTAAGATTCTAAAAAAACATTTGAGTGTGATTGTATCAAGGAAAAGAGAAAATAATGAATATTTTGAATATGTTCAAAACTATCTAAATGAAGTTGAACAAAAAATATATAATTAATTACCAAAAGTAAAGGAAAATACAATATGCCACAAATAAACATAAACCAAAAACTAGACGAACTTCTCGCTACAAAATTCGAAACCGAGGTTATCGAATTCAAGGAAGCAAAAAATGATTTTTCTTTTGAAGAACTTGGAAAAT
>CAMGTC010000033.1 GCA_946061765.1 uncultured Treponema sp. | reverse complement strand
AAGATATTATTATAGTTCCTGCAGAAGAATGGGTAGGAAAAGTTGTTTCTGTATATTTATGGCGTAAGGGTGATGCCCGCTATGCATTTGATACAACAGTCACCCAGGCTGGACTTTACATTGGAAAATCTTCTCTGTTTTTACAGCATTCAAATAATTTAATTAGAACTCAAAAACGTAAAGCTGTAAGGGCAAAATGTGATCTTCCTGGAGATTTATTTATTGTTCGTAAAGAAAACTTTGATCATTCGGCAGTAGAAACTCAAAATGGATATCACTGTAAAATTGTTGATATTTCAGAATCTGGAGCGCAAATTAAAATTGGCGGAAAAGGTGTTGAAAATATAATCATAAAAATTCAATTTAATATCCAGAATAAATTGATAATTATGAGCGGAATTGTAAGAACTGTTGAATATAACGAAGAAGACAATCAATCTTTACTTCACTTTGAATGTACACATATTGAACCTGTTATGAAAAATGAAATTCTTTCTTTTGTTTATCAGGTTCTTCCTACAGATGAAAAAGAGATTATTCAGGCTATTGAACAGACTGACGAAGATAACGCCAGTGAACTTGAAAAAGAAATTGAAAATCAGGAAAATACTACAAGTTCCGAAGTTGCTAAAGAAGAAAATCCAAATTCAAATCTTGCCGCTTCTGAAAATAATATAAAAAGTAATATAAGTGAAAATGTGGGAGAGCAGGAAACAGATACATTTAATGAATTAGAAAAACTTTAATCTGTTTTTAAAAAGAGGAATTTTATGAAAAAAATACTGGCTTCGCTATTATTAATTTTTTCTATATCAGCTTTATTTGCCGAATCTCAAATTATTAATTTTATTAAAGGTAACATAAACGATAAAACTCTTGCTGTAAGAGAAGCCAGCGGAGAAGATGCAAAATGGCTTTCAAATCAGGCTCTTGCTTTTATTATCCAGAATAAAAAAATTCTTGGAAATGACAGGGATTTGGAAGCTCTTGCTGTTGCAGCAATAATTTCTATTACACCAGAAAATTTAAAATCACTTTCTGTAAATGATAAAAATTTTTTAGTAGAAGAATTAATCCAATTATTTGATCTTTTTGAAGACAGCAATACAGTTCAAATATCAATTATTTCAAAATTTATTGCAATCAAAGAAGAAATAAATATCACACCTGTAATTTCTTTATTAAATTCTTACATAGAAAATTATGATCTTGAAAGTAACAAGAACAGTGTTGCTAAATCTGTTTTATCGGCACTTCAGGTAATCGGTACAGAAGAATCATTTAATCATGTTTATAAGTTATGGAATGATCCAAAATGTGAAAATATCAAAAATGATTTACAAAATACTTTAATTGCCTTGATTCCACTTTCAATGACAGAAGTTTTAAATATAGTTCATAAAGATAATATTAAAGACCTTTCAAATATATTTTATCTGGTTTTTGATTTATCTATAAAAAATCCAAAATTTTCTACAAATTCTTTATGTGAAATTGCAGAAAATGTACTAAATGAATCAATAATAATAATAGAAAACTCTTCCAAAATTACTTCAGAGTTGATTTCTATTCAGTTAGATGCAATAAAAATATTAAATGAAAATAAGTGGACAAGAGCTTCTGGTCTTGCACTTACTTTCTTTAATGTAGCTCAAAAAGAATATGAAGCAGGACTTATAAGTGAAGATGATTTCAGTTATGTTATTGAATCACTTTTGAATCTTGCACCGATTTATGCGGTTTCACCTTTAACAGGATATCTGGAAGTGTTGAATAATCAGAAAGAAAATAATGCGGACGTTTCTACTGTTGTTATTCTTTCTGTAATTAATACTTTAGGTGCAATTGGTGATAAATCAGCTTTTGATTCCCTGCTGGCGACAACACTTTTGTTTTACCCAGAAGAGGTTTTGACAGCCGCACGAAATGCACTGTCAGGACTTCGCTGGTAAATGAGAATAATACGAAAATTAAAGTATTTTTATAATCCAATTTTTTTATCCGTATTTATCTGTCTTTTAATATTTTATCTTCCAAAAAAACAATTGGAGTTGGGAGATAATTTAAAATCCTTGTTAAATCAAAATCAAATTACTAAAATCTACTGTTATATGGAAAACAGCCCGGTTAAGGTATCTTCAGGAAAAAGTTATTTATGCAAAGCTAGACTTATTGAAATTGAAGATAATAAAGGTCTTAAATCTTCTGCGCAGGGGAGAATATCTCTTTTAATTCCATGTAATTTAGTGGAAGCATATTATCCTGGAAAATTATACAGTATTGCAAATGAAAACAATCATTTATATGAAGCAGGTTCTTATTACTCTTTTGAAGGAAAATTATCAAATGGCTTTTTTCAAGTTCAAAAATGCCTGAATTCTTATTGGCCAAAAAATATTTATGGTAGAGTTGATTATTTTCGTTCCCTTTGTAGACTTCAATTTAAAAGGATGATGTATGCGTGGGGAAAAGCTGGAGCCTTATTTCTTTCTCTTTTGAGCAGTTCTAGAGAATATCTTGAAACAAAAGTTGGTGAGTTATTTAGAAATGCAGGACTTTCTCATATCCTGGCCCTTTCTGGAATGCATCTTTCAATTTTTACATCACTTGCAGTTTTTGTTGGTAAAAAATTAAAATCAAAAAAGGCAATCTATATTTTACAATTGACAACTTTATTTTTATTTGTATGGTTTGCAGGCTTTTCACCATCACTATTAAGAGCCTTTATTTTTTCTTCTTTACTTTTTATTTCTTTACTTGCAGGCTATAAAAATCCAGATTTATTAATTGTTTTATCATTTACATTTTTGCTGCAGGTTATTATTTCTCCACAGGATATTTATTCCATTGCTTTTAAATTATCATACGGGGCTTTAGCCGGCATTTTATTGTTATCTGACTTTATAAATTCATTTATTTCAAAATTTATTCCTCAAAAAATTTCTTCTTCAATATCGGCATCTTGTGCGGCACAAATATTTACAGGGCCAATTTGTATAAAAAACTTTGGATGCATCTATCCAATTGGAATAATCTCAAGTATTTTTATTTCTCCCTTAATCTCGTTATTTATTATTTTAGGCTTACTTTTATTAATTATAACTCTTTTAATTCCTTGCTTTCTTCCATGTAGTGAATTTATTATGAATATTTTATATAATCTTATTATCTTAATTACAGGAACTTTTTCAAAAGCTCCAAGGATAAACTTTTGATACATCCAGATTATAATTCAGCAAAAAACTTAAAGGAAATTCTAGATCAGAATGGATTTTCAATGCAAAAAAAATTCGGTCAGAATTTTCTTATAAATCCTGATGCTAGAAAAAAACTAATTGATTGTCTTGATATAAACGAAAATACAAAATTTTGGGAAATTGGACCTGGACTTGGAGCTATGACAAGTGAAATTCTTGAAAGGGGAGCTGATTTAACAGTTTTTGAAATTGACCGAGGTTTTATTTCCCTTATTTCTGAGTTTTTTAAACCTTATGCAGAAAAAAATAAATTTAGAATAATTGAAGGAGATGTTCTAAAAAACTGGAAAAAAGAATTAGAAAAAGAAAAACCAGACAGATTATTTGGAAATCTTCCTTATAATATTGCCGCTTCAATAATTGCAGACACAATCGAAAACCATATTCGTTTTGATAAATGCGTTTTTACAGTTCAAAAAGAAGTTGCTCAAAGAATGTGTGCAAAAGCGGGTAGTGAAGATTATTCATCTTTTTCTGTACTTTGTAATTGGGCTTATGATATAAAACCTGTATTGGATTTAAATGGAAATAATTTCTGGCCAAAACCAAATGTTGATTCACGGGCTGTAATTATGACTCCAAAAGAAAATTTTCCCTGCTGCAAAGAACCAGAACATTTTTGTAAATTACAAAGAGCATTATTTTCTTCCAGAAGAAAAAATGTAAGAAATAATCTTACTGGTTTTATAAAAAATAATGATAAAGCCTTGGAATATCTAAAAAAAGCTCAAATAGATCCAACACTAAGAGCGGAAGTTTTAAGCTTAGAGCAAATATTACATTTATCTGATATAATGATTTCATCTTGATTGTAAGATTAATCAGGAGATTAAAATGGATATTAAAGAAAGATTAAATAATATAAAAAACGAAATAAATCAAGCTGAAGAAAAAAGTGGAAGAAAGGCTGGTAGTGTAAAATTACTGGCAGTTTCTAAATTCCATCCTGCTCAAAGTGTAATTGAAGCAATCAATGCAGGACATTTTCTCTTTGGCGAAAACAGAGTTCAAGAAGCTAAAGAAAAATTTTCAAATATCAAAAATGATTATAACAATGTAAATCTTCATATAATTGGTTCATTACAAAGCAACAAGGTAAACAAAGCTGTAGAAATTGCAGATTGTATTGAATCTATCGACAGATTTGAACTTCTTTGTAAAATCGAAAATCAATGTAGTAAATTAAATAAAAATATTGAAGTTTTTTTTGAAGTTCACACAGGAGAAGAATCAAAATCAGGTTTTACAGATAAAGGCCAGCTTATAAAATGTCTTGATTCACTGGCAAATAAGGAATTTCCTCATATAATTCCTCAAGGCTTTATGACAATGGCACCTTTTACCCAGGATGAAAAATTAATCAGAAAATCTTTTATTACTTTACGTGAATTATCTTTAGAAATGCAGAAAAATTATAAAGACTTAAAATTAGACGAATTATCTATGGGTATGTCCGGAGATTACAAAATTGCAATAGAAGAAGGTTCAACTATTGTAAGAATTGGTACAGCCATTTTTGGAGAAAGAATTTATAATTAAAATGAAAAAATCATTACTTTTACTTTTATTAATTTCTCTTTTTTCACAAAATTTATTTGCCGACACAAGTTCTACGTCTACAACTCCAAAAGCTTATGATGATGACGAATTCCCCCAGGCACTTTTAGATTTACGAAGATTTGAAATTATTACCTTAGGTTCCATGCCTTTTGTTATGCTGGATACAACTTTAGCATTTTCGGCTTATAAATATGCATCTGGTAAAAGTACAAGTTTTAATTTTTTAAACTCAAGCAGTTACGATAAAGATGAAACAAAAAAAATTATTTTAACATCTCTTGGAATTTCAGCCTCTATTGGACTTACAGATTTTATTGTAAGGCTTGTAAAAAGATCTAATGCAAATAAAGCCAGCAGAAATCTTTATAATGAAAATCTAAACATTTACGAAAACAATCTTTTAGATCAAGAAATTTTAGAAGAAGAAGCAGAAAGTTTACAAATTATTGATTCAAGAGGGAAAGCTTCGGATATAAATCCCCAGTTAGAGGCTGGGGAAAGTAAAGAAATTGATACAGAAATCCCTCAATCTGAAAATTCAGAAATAATAGAGGTGGTAGAATAGTGCCATTTTTAAGATTTTCGGTTCCTCTTGACTACACAAAAAATGAACGAATAGACAAATACATAGCAAATCTTCCCGACGGAATGAATCGTTCCAAATTGAAAAGTGGAATGAATCAGATTTTAATTAACGATAAAAATGCAAAATTATCTCAGAAGATTAAAGCGGGAGATAAAATTGATATTTCCTGGGATGATAATGTTCCAGATGATATAATCCCACAAAACATTCCTCTTGATATAATTTATGAAGATGAAAATGTAACTGTAGTAAATAAAAAAACAGGAATGGTAACTCATCCTGCCTGCGGTAACTGGGAAGGTACATTAGTAAATGCTCTTTTATACCACTGGGGAAGACAGTCAATCACAGATTTAAATAAAGGAAGCGAAAGTGAAATTCTTGAGCGCAGAAGACCTGGAATTGTTCACCGGCTTGATAAAGAAACTTCAGGAATAATAATAACAGCAAAAAATCGTGATAGTGAAGAATGGTTATTAAAACAGTTTAAAGATAAATGTATGCAAAAAGAATACATTTGTATTTGCTGCGGAAAACCAGCAAAAAAGGCTGGGGATATAAAAACTCAAATCATAAGAGATCCAAAAAATCGTCAAAGATTTAAAGCCGTAGAAAATACAGATGAAGGTAAATTTGCAAGAAGTATTTATCACTGTATTTCAACTTACGGAAATTATTCTTTAATAAGGGTCAGAATTAAAACAGGAAGAACTCATCAGATAAGGGTTCACATGAAATATCTGGGCTGTCCGATTTTAGGAGATTCTCTTTACAATAAAGCTGATCCTTTATTTCCAGAGGCAAAATTAATGCTTCATTCAAAAAAATTAAAAATAAAGCTTCCAAATCAAGAAAAATTTACTTCTTTTACTACAAAAACTCCAAAACGCTTTTTAGAAGTTGAAAAAAAATTGAAATCAAAATATCCAAAAGAAAGTTATTAAAATGAATATACAAATTATCCACGAACCAAATAAAGACGAAAACTATATTCTTGCTATAAAAGAAAGAAATATTCCAACAGCTCCTCTTGACTGGCAGGATAAAAATAATTTTCTTGCAAAATTAATTCAACTTTATCCTCAAATTACAAATGTTAAAGGACGAAAAGAAATTGAATTCGGCCTGATACATAGAATAGACACAGCAACACAGGGTCTTGTTTTAGTGGCTTTGGATCAGACAACTTATGATAATTTAATAGAACTTCAAGCCCAGAATAAAATTACTAAATATTACAGGGCAATTAGTAATAAAATTGATAAAAATCGTGATAAATTACAGGCTTTTCCAGAAATTAATATTTGGGAAGATGAATTAAAAGAAGGCGTTGATATTAATTCTTATTTTAGATTTTATGGTAAGGGGAGAAAAGAAGTTCGTCCAGTAGTGGAAAATTCATCTCAAATTGCCTTAAAAAAAGTAGATAAAAAAGTAATTTATAAAACAAATATAAAACTAATTGAAAATTACTGTGATAATTACATTTTTGACTGTAAAATTACAAATGGTTTTAGACATCAGGTAAGATGCCATCTTTCCTGGATTAATTATCCAATTGTGGGAGATACTTTGTATAATTGTCAGGAAATAAATAAAAGAAGTGGTAATCAACTTGAATTTACAGCCTACAAAATAGAAATAGACGGTAAAATTTTTACATATGAGTTTTAATTAATAAGATTTGCTGTCACAAGTGCTCACACAGTGATTTTAACTCTTGTAATTTGTTGTAATGTAAAGAAATAATATTACCCGAGAGGAGACTTGAACTCCTATGAATTGCTTCGCTTGGACCTGAACCAAGTGCGTCTACCAATTCCGCCACCCGGGCTTGTTATAATTAATATATCAAATTTTTCTTATTTATTCAATCCAGCTCTAGAGACAAGAATAAAGCATGATTATTAAAGAAATCAAAACTAAAGTACAAAAAATATAAATCCAGGCAGGTAAACTTGAATCCCCTTGATTCTTTTTTTTACCAAAAATATCAAAAAGTTCAAAAGATGATTTTTTTCCAGATTTTTCTTTACCTTTAAAACCTTTTCTAAAATAATAAGTTCCGTCTGGCCTCATTGCATATCCACAAGAAGGACAGCCGTCTTTAAATTCTTCTGTTGATCCAATTCTACCGCAGTTTGGACATCTAACCGAAGCAAAAAATTTTCCACAAACTGGACAAACTTTTGCTTTTCTTGGAACTTCACTACCGCAACTTTCACAAAAGAATTTGGCTTCTTTACTATTCTTCATATTTTTCCTTAATTGTGAGAATTACTGTCTTAGTTTCAGAGTTTAATATAAAAATTTCTGCGGAAAAAGAATAACATTCTTCTTCATTAAAATAAGTAACACTTTGAATAATATCATTATTGGAAACATCAGTAAGATCAAAATCTAAAACTGCTTCTATACGATTATTATTAAATGACATAACTTTTCCACTCACAAAATCTTTATGAATAGGATTTGTAAGCAAAATATAACCGTAATTGCTTAAAATTCCAGATACTGTAGGAAGTTCGTCTTCTTGATTTTCATCTTCTTCAATATTTTCTCTAACTTGATTTGATTTATTTTCTTCGATAAAAGAAAAAACACTTTTTAAATAATTAATGTCTAAAGATGTAAAATATCCTGTTACTCCTAAAGCTCTTGCTTTTTCTCCATCTTCTTTGGAAAGGGGATTAGGTTCGTACAAATAAACTTTTACCTGCTCTCCGCCAATTCCACTTTTAACAAACTGAACTAGAGTTTTCCAGTGACGGGGATATTCACTTGCACTTAAAAGAATAATATCCGGTTGAATTTCTTCAATGTTATCAAGGGCTTTTAAAAGCCATTTATAGGAAATAACATCAACACCGTAAAATTTGAATAACTCTTTTAATTTTTCACTTACTTCAGCTTCATCTGAAATTATTAAGGCTTTCATTACTCTGTTCCTAAGTTTACAACAAGATAATCATAAATCTGCCAGATTCCTTCATGCTGACGAACTTTATAAGTATATCTTTTCTTTTCACTAAAATTAGGATATTTAAACCATTCAATTACAGAAACACTTCCTTCTGTTGGAGAATAGGTTGTTTTTTCAATCTGAAATTTTTCTGGAACGGCAACAATATCATTTTCTAATCTTGAAGCCATTAAATCTGATTTGAAGTCTCGGAGCATTCTGTCTCTTTCTTCGGCAGAACCTGCAATATATTTTTTTTGTAAAGAAGGATTTCTTTTTATTAAAGATTCAATATCCATGTAGAGGAAATATTGATCCCAAAGTGATTTTTGTCTTGCGATAATTGTTTGTTCTACAACTTTATCTGGAGAAATATCTAAAGGTTTAATTACTTCTACAGTTTCGCTCTTAACAGGAATATAATTAGAAGCAGATGCAGAAGGAGAAGGTCTTACATCAAGTGTAAGTCTGTTTGATTTTAAGGAAATATATTTTGATTTATAAAGCTCTGGATAAAAATTTAAATCAAGATAATAAACAGAAGCTTCTTCTATCTTAAGATAATCCTTTACATTTTCAATAAAAGAATATTCTTCACCCTGTTCAAGAGAAATTTCTCTAAAATAAACTGTTTGGTTAGTAGTTCTTCTTTCAATAATTATATCTGTTTGTTCAAGTTTTTTATTTTTTACTGTATAAGCATTAAAATCCATACTGAACATTCGGTCGTCTGCCAATTTAAATCTTAATGTTTCAGCTCCGTTATTTTTTATAGTAACGTGAACCATGATAGGGGAAATATCACCTTGTCCAGAATAATAAATTGATTTATTGTAATATTTTATGGAAACTGAGGCATTAGAATAATCTGGAAGATTAGTCTGAGCATAGCCTGTATGTGCAAAAAGTCCAAGAATTGATATAATTGTAAAAAGTTTACGGATATTCAAGGTTTTCTCCTTAAAAATTATTCAAACAAAATTTATTACTTAATTATCGGTATTTAAAATGAAATCATTAACTTCTATAAAAGAAATCTTAAACAATTGTCAGGAATTAAAAGAAAAAATAAACTCACTTTTTTCCCAGGATTTAAAATTCCCTTATTCAATTTATGATATTCACGGAAGCTTTTTTTCCCACTTTTTACAGGAATTTGCCCAGGCTAATCATTTTAAAAGTGCTCATGCTATTCAATATGAAGGACTGGAATCTTTTTATTTATATTCTTCTGACATTTTAATTGTTGCACCTTCCGATTTTGAAATTAATAATATTGCAAACGACCTTGCTTCAATTTATCCGGAAGCAGAAGTATTTATTTTACCTTCCTGGGGAACTTTACCATACCGCCCCGTACCAAAACGTTCTGTAATTTTTGGTAAAAGAGCAGGATTTTTATCTGAATTAGTAAACAAAGATGATTCAATTAATTTTAATAAAAAAAGCAGAATATTTATAATTACGCAAAGGGCTTTTATGTCTCCTTTACCAGATCCTGCTTACATAAAAAAACTTTCCTTTAAAATTAAAAAAGGCCAGGAAATTGACACAACAAAATTCTCAGAAAAATTAACTGATTTGGGCTATATAAGAGTTCCAAAAGTAAGCGCAAAAGGTGAATTTAGTTTGCGTGGTGAAGTTATTGATATTTTTCTTCCAAACGAAGAATATGCAAGCCGAATTATTTTTGATTACGACACAATAGAATCTTTTAAGAGTTTTGATATAGACAGCCAGAAAACTATAGGCAATGAAGATGAAATTTTAATTTATCCGATGAAGGAAGTTCTTTGGAACGAGCAATTAATCGAAAAATTAATTAAATATCTGGATGATTATAATAAATCGGCAATTAATCAAGATTTGGATATAGATGATAACTCTCATTCTGTGCATCTTCCTTTTACACAAGAAGCCCTTACTTTCCAGAATAATTTAATTTCAGAATTGGAAAGCCACAAAGAAAGCTTAGGCGAAGAATTTTATTACAATGTTCTCTGGGATAAAAATTACACGATTCTAGACTACATTGATGCAAACACTTTTGTTTTCTTTTATGACAACGACAAAATGCTCAATGCCCAGCTTACAATTGACCGTGAATACAATGGCTTGTACAGAAAAAGCAGAGAAAATTATCCTGTTCTTCCGCCAGATTTAACTTTATTCAATTTTGAAAGTCTACAGAAAAATAATATAAAAGCTCTTTTACTTTGCAGCATTAATAAAGAAACTGATTCAGAATCATTAATGTCTTTAGGGTCAGAACCAGGAAGATCTTTTTTTGGAAATCTGACTTTTATGAAAGAAGAATTAACAAAGCTTCAAAATGATGACTGGAATATTTTTATTTACACAGATAATGAAAATCAAAATTTAAGAATTCACGAAATTTTTAAAACTTTTATTGAAGTAGAAGATAAAAAGCCTGTAGTTTTAATTCCAAAGGCAATTTCAGCAGGATTTATAATTCCAGATTTAAAATTGCTTGTAATTCAGGAAAATGAAATTTTTGGAAGAAGAAAATATACTGCAAAAACTTCAAGCAAGGTAAAATCTAAAGCAATAGACACTTTTGTTGAATTGAGCCCCGGAGATTATATTGTTCATGTAAACTGGGGAATTGGACTTTTTCATGGCATTGAAAGAGTTAAAGCGATGGGCAACGAAAGAGATTATATAAAACTTGAGTATGCAGGAAAAGAATTTGCCTTTGTTCCAATTGAACAGGTAAATCTTGTACAGCGCTATATTGGAAACGAAGGGGATAAACCAAAATTAGACACAATTGGAAGTAAATCCTGGGAAAACCGAAAAAATAAAGTAAAAAAAGCTGTTGAAGACATTGCTCAAAAGCTTATTGATTTATATTCAAGAAGAAAAGCTTCGGTTGGTTATGCCTTCCCAAAAGATACAGAATGGCAGACAGCCTTTGAAGCCGCTTTCCCTTATGAAGATACCCCAGACCAGATTACGGTAACAGAAGAAATTAAAAAGGATATGGAAAAACCTCTGCCAATGGATCGTCTTGTTTGCGGGGATGTTGGCTATGGTAAAACCGAAATTGCAATGAGAGCTGCATTCAAAGCAGTTATGGGTGGAAAACAAGTTGCATTTTTAGCACCAACTACAATTCTTGCAGAACAGCATTTTGATTCATGTCAGGAAAGATTTAAAAATTTCCCGATAAAAATTGCTCATATGTCTCGTTTTGTAAGTCCAAGTGAACAAAAAAAGATTCTTGCAAAAGTAGAAAAGGGCGAAATTGATATTTTAATTGGAACTCATAGAATTATTCAAAAAGATGTAAAATTTAAAAATCTGGGATTAATGATTATTGATGAAGAACAACGCTTTGGTGTAAAGGATAAAGAAAAATTAAAAACACTTAAAAACAATATTGATTGTTTAACTCTTTCTGCAACACCAATCCCAAGAACTTTACACATGTCTTTGTTAAAAATCAGGGATATGAGTTTATTAACAACTCCACCACAAAATCGTCAGCCGGTAGAAACTGTAATTGATGAATATACAGAAGAAAGAGTAGCCGCCGCAATCCGAAAAGAAATTGACAGGGAAGGCCAGATTTTTTATCTTCACAACAGAGTTGATGATTTACTTGAAGTAAGAAAAAAAATCGAAAGAATATGCCCGGAAATTCTTGTTGAAGTTGCGCATGGACAAATGACCAGCCAGCAACTGGATGATATTTTCCATAGATTTAAAATGGGTGCCTTCCATCTTTTAATTGCTACAACAATTATAGAAAACGGAATTGATATTCCAAATGTAAATACAATCATTATTGACCGTGCAGATATGTACGGAGTTTCGCAGTTATATCAGTTAAGGGGGCGTGTAGGAAGAAGTGACCGACAGGCCTATGCATATCTTCTTTACCCGGGAAATAAAGCTCTGAGCGAAATTGCAATGAAACGCCTCCAGGTTATCAGCGATTTTACAGAATTAGGAAGCGGCTTTAAAATTGCCATGAAAGATTTGGAAATTCGTGGAGCTGGTAATCTTTTGGGTAGAGACCAGTCTGGTGATGTATATTCAGTTGGTTTTGACTTGTATGTAAAACTCTTAAATGAAGCTGTAAATCGCTTAACTTCTCAAAAAGATTATAAAGAAGAAAGTGAAGTTCTTATGGAACTGGAATATTCAGGATTTATTCCAGATTCTTATATTATTAATCCACAGATTAAAATGGAAATTTATAAGAAAATTGCTTCAATTACAAACGAAACTGAATTTGATTCTGTTTTAGGAGAACTTATTGATCGATTTGGACCAATTCCAGATGAAGTTTCAAGTTTACTGGCCCTTGCAGAAATCAGAATTCTTTGTAAAAAACTTGGCGTTAAGTCAATAAAAGAAAGACAGGGAGAAGTAAAGGTAGAATTTTCTCAGGTTTCTAATTTGAGCATTGATAAAATATTAAAACTAATTCACGATAATCCAGATACAATTCATTTAAATTCTCAATTGCCAAATATGATTTTTATTAAACTTGGAAAAATTGGTTTAAAAGAAAAATCTGAATTTATTCGCGAAAAGTTATCAAGATTATCTTCCTAAAGTATTATAGATAAATAATTTTTCTACTCTTATAATTTATCTTTAGTTCGAATTTCGAATTTTAATTCAGGGGTTAATACAACCCCTGAAAACGAGCGAGTCAAGGGCTTGAGCGGTCGTATTTTTAATCTAATTCAGGATTTTTTGCTACACAGGCTTTTAATAAAATTGGCGTAATTAAAGCAGAGCAAATAACACTTAAAATAATAGCAGGAAGAATTCTTGAATCAATCATACCTGCATCTATACCTTTTTGAGCAACCATAAGGGCAACTTCACTACGGGCAACCATTCCAACTCCAATTACCAGAGCTTCGTGATTTTTTGAACCACAGATTTTTGCACCAAAACCACAGCCTAATACTTTAGAAATAACAGTTAAAATAATAAGAATTAAAGCAAAAACTAAGATTTCCAGATTCATAGTTTTAAGATCTGTTCTCATACCAACACTGGCAAAAAACACAGGGGTAAAAAGCATGTAAGAAGAAACTGTTATTTTTTTTGCAACATACTGACGGGCTTTTGTAACATTACACAAAATAAGACCTGCAAAAAAGGCTCCTGTAATATCTGCAACTCCAAAAAGAACTTCGGCACAGAAGGCCATTGCAAAACAGAAAGCCAAAGCCCAGATAGCAATTCTTCTGGACTGGTAATGTTTTTCGGAAAGGCGTTCAAAAATCTTTTTTGTAATAAAGCCGACAACAAAAACAAATACAAAGAAAAGTAAAATTTTTAAAATTACAATCAAAGGATTTGCAGTAGTAGAATTTTCTTTTCCACTTAATCCAGTCAAAATTGAAAGTAAAACAATACCAAGAATATCATCAATAATGGCAGCACTTAACAAAGTAGTACCAGTTTTTGTTTTAAGTTTTCCAAGTTCATTCAAAGTTTCTACAGTAATTCCTACAGAGGTTGCTGCAAAAACCATACCAACAAAACAAGACTTTAAAATAGCAGTAAATTCAAGAGTTTTTTCAAAAAAGAAAAAATATAAAGCTCCACAGAATAATAAAGGAACTAATACTCCAAAACAGGCAATTACAAAAGCTTTTCCGCCAGTTTCTTTTAAGTCTTTCATATCGGTATCAATACCAGCGGTAAACATAAGCATAATTACACCGATTTCTGCTGTTTTTTTAATAAAATCTGTAACTTCAATTAATCCAAGACATGACGGACCAAGAATAATACCCGCAATTAGAGCCCCTACAACCTGGGGAAGATGAATTCTCTTTGTAGCAATACCAAGAACTTTAGTAGAAAGTAAAATTATTGCAAGAAATAATAAATAACCATAAGTTTTCATAGGCAAACATTATAGACATATAGAGATATTTCTTCAATATAAAGCAGAAAAGGTTAAAATATGTCAGACTTTTCTAAGCATTTGATAAGAGTTTCACAATAGTTAAATAACAAGGCAAACGCATTATAAACAAAAATCCCGATATTTTGGCTCCCAGTCACGGTTGCGTGATTCAAAACCGCGCAATAATGCGCTACA
>CAMGTC010000032.1 GCA_946061765.1 uncultured Treponema sp. | reverse complement strand
ATCCGTGTGATATTTTTCTTTCAAGTTTTCTATAATTTGTGCTCATTTTTTTTCCCTTTTTAACAAGCGGATTTGCTCTGACCTAACGGTCTTCGCTTCTTAAAAGCGAGTGTCGTTAGACACGAACAAATCCGTTTGTTTTTTTTAAAATTCGTACTCATTACGCATTCCTTTATTATCACACGGATTCGGAATTGCTAACGCAATTCCAAGCATAAATTATTTACAGATTTTCCGTTAGGGAAATCGAATACGCCACTTCGTGTCGTTTGCATGAGTGGAAATTATTTAACACACCGCTTTCGCGGCTTGTGCATCCGTGTGATATTTTTCTTTCAAGTTTTCTATAATTTGTGCTCATTTTTTTTCCTTTTTAACAAGCGGATTTGCTCAGACCTAACGGTCTTCGCTTTCAAAAGTGAGTGTCGTTAGACACGAACAAATCCGTTTGTTACCACCAGATTTTCCGTTAGGAAAATCCAATCCGTGTGACATATTTCCTTCAAGCTTTTTATAATTCGCACTCATCTACTTTTCTTCCTCATCTTCCAAAAAAACAGAGGCCTTTGTATCTTCTGTAAGATCAATACCATCTCTTGCATTGAGTGGCGTAACGACTTTCTTTCCTGTTTTCTGCTCAAGTTCAATGCGGGCATTTTTTGCGATGCTTGCACCGTCCACTGCATTCTTTACATGGTCGCAAAAATTTTTAGGGGCATTGGATTCAGAGATTTCTTTTGTGGAAAGCTCTGCCAGCATATTCAAGACAAGTTCCTTGTTTGTCATGTTGTCCCGTAGATTTTCTTTTTTGAGTCCTTTGTATTCCTTATATTCTTTTGCAGTTTTTCCTGCCCAAGTTTTGTAAATAATGTCAGTAAGAGTGGCAAACTGAACGCCCTCTTTTAATCCGTGCTTTTTCCATTCGTCAGTAAGGTCTTTGCGGATTTCTATAGATTTGAGCCGCTGGTTTATCCAATTTTCCGAGTATCCTAAAGCCCGGTATTCAGCCAAAGCCCGCTGAATTCCCTGCTCAGGATCCTGCATTTCATCAAGCCTTTCTTTGGCTACCTGTGCCATCCACAATTTGAATGGTTCAGCCTTTGGAGAAGGAATTGACTGAATGAGGCGGAAAAGCTGCTCGGTATTCATGCAGTCGGTCTTGTACATTTTACCGTCGGAAGATGGCATTTTCAGTTGACTACAATTTGTAGTCAACTCACTACCTTCTGCTTTAAGACGAGTTTTTAATACACTCCAGTATTTTCGTGGATTCGGACTTTCCGTCAAAACAGCTACAACATCCACGACCGAAAAATACCATTCCTCGCTTTCTTTATCCCAAAGGGTGCGGACTTTTTTATCTTCAAAAAGTTTTATCTGAGTATTTTCTGTCATTCAATCACCTCCCAGTGGCCGTTTTTGTCTGCGCCCACTCGTTTGATGATGCCCTGCTCCTGCAATTTTTTCATATTGCGATTTACGGTTTCGCGGGCAAGCGATAATTCTTTTGCAATTTCAGTCTGAGAAACAAATTGATTTTGTTTTATGGCGTTAACTATATTTTGTTGAACCTCTGTTAAATTTACAGTGACTTTACTGTGACTTTTGTGTGACTTTTCTGTAATCTTTCCAGTATCTTTCACAGACATCTTTTTCATATATTCATCATAATCAATATGGGTGTATCGGTTTTTAAGTTCGTTGTTTTCGCCTAAAATAAGGTTTCGGAAAAAGTGTTCAAGATAGACAGGATTTTCTTCTATTCCTTCTTTAAGATTTTTGTAATTGGCACGCACAAGGGCATTTCTAAAATACCAGCTGTTCTGGGCAAAAATATCATTATCAACTTTGTAGCCCATTGAACGAAGATACTTGATTGTAAAAACGGCTGTTGTTCTTGTATTTCCTTCTCCAAATGCGTGAATCTGCCAGAGCCTTGAAACAAAGAAAGTAATATGCTTTATGATTTCATCTGTAGAAAGACCAGTGTACTTAAAATTACGTTCCATTTCAAAATCGTAATCAAGAGCAGCCTTAAGTTCAAAAGAAGCTCCGTACATTACTGTATCGCCATTTAATACCCATTCTTTTTTTGTAATATCGTAATCGCGGATTTTATCGGCAAACTTAAAGATTCCTTCAAAAAGTCTTTTGTGAATTGCAATCAGATGAGAAGGACTAAAATTAAAAGATGGCTCGCTAAGAATCTGTGCAATACGACTGGAAACTTTATCTGCCTCTTCTGTTCTTTCATCATCCTGATTTCGGGCTGTACGGCTTTCATAATATGAATCAATCAGATTTTTTGCTTCATCAAAAGAAAGTTCGCCTTCTATATTCTTTTTGGCTGTTTCATACAAATATGAAGAAGGCTTAAGACCATCAACCTGCTGCAAACCAATGGCTGTAGACCAGGCAAGAGTTTTGTCTTTTTTGCTTGCATCTGTATGGCGGATGTATTCTTCAAAATCAATTTCGTACGGATTCTTTTCCACTTTTATCCTCTGCTTATTAACAAGCGGATTTGTTCAGGTCTAACGACCTTCACTTTTTAATGTGAGCATCGTTAGATGAGAGCAAATCCGTTTGTTATTTTTCCTTATATTTCAATAAGGTTAGTCTTTCCCATTTCAATGAACTCTCGCCAAAATTTACAAGTAATCCAACAGCAAAATGTGTTCCATGCAGATAGTTTATAACCTGAGCTTTGTTTGCATTAACAAGTTTTGAAACACATTTCAATTCTACTATAATTTTATCGTAACAAATAAAGTCAGCATAATATTCCTTATTCAATTTGTTACCCTTGTAGTAAATATCTATCTTTGCTTCTTTTTGAAACGGAATTTTCATTAAGCCAAATTCAATAGCCAAAGCTTCCTGATACACAGCTTCTAAAAAGCCATTTCCAAGCTCATTAAAAACATTTATGCAAGCTTTTATAATCTTCCCAGTTTCTTCTTCATATACTAACATATAAACTCCGTGAGCATCGTTAGATGCGAACAAATCCGTTTGTTTTTCATAGCTTAATCTCATATCCCAAATCTTTGAAAACACCAAGCAGTTCTTTTTTGCTCATCTCTTCCTGTTTGAGAAGGTCTGTAAGTTCAGATTGAAGAGCTTTCATGGCTGAATCATAATCTTGAGTTTCATCACGGTTTACAAATTCAATGTAGCGGCTTGGAACAAGATTGTAGCCTTTTTCGACAATTTCCTTTTTATTTGCACTGTAGCAGAATTCAGGAATGTCCTTGTAAGTTTCGTTAGCTCCGGCCTGCTGCCACGCGTGGAAGGTTGATGTTACTTTGTCGCGGTCTTCCTGAGTAAGCTCGATGTATTTCTTTTCAAAAGGACTTCCCATCTGGCGAAGATCCATAAAGAGAACTTCATCTTCACGATTGCGGTAATTTTTTATTTTTCCGTTTTGTTCAACAGTGCGGCTTTTTTTGTTTTTATTCAAAATCCAGAGTGTTACGGAAATATCAGTTGTATAAAAAAGGTTTCTTGGAAGAATTACAATTGCTTCTACAAGATTGTTTTCTATGAGCTGCTTACGGATTTCCAGTTCCTGACCTTCGCCACTTAAAGCTCCGTTTGCAAGAAGAAAGCCTGCGGTTCCGTTAGCGCTGAGTTTTGAAACCATGTGCAAAATCCAGCCGTAGTTTGCGTTGCTTGTTGGAGGAACTGTATAGCCGTTCCAGCGGGCATCGTTTACAAGTTCATTTTCTGCACGCCAGTCTTTCTGATTAAAAGGTGGATTTGCCATAATGTAATCTGCACGCAAATCTTTATGAAGATCGTTTGTAAAAGTATTGGCAGCTTTTTCTCCCAGGTCACATGGAATACCACGAATTGCAAGATTCATCTTTGCAAGCTTATAGGTTGTAGTTGTTCCTTCCTGACCATATACAGAAATATCCTTTGAGTTTCCTGCATGATTTTCTACAAATTTAAGAGACTGAACAAACATACCACCGGAACCGCAGCAAGGGTCATAGATTTTTCCCTTGTATGGTTCAATCATTTCTGCAATCAGATTTACAACAGATTTAGGAGTATAGAATTCTCCCTTTCCTTTCCCTTCCTGAAGGGCAAACTTTGTAAGAAAGTATTCATACACACGCCCCATTATGTCGTTTTCTTTATCTTCATTTGTCTGAATGTTGTTTATTTCATCTAAGAGCGCCGCAAGCTTTGAAACATCAATTCCAAGTCTTGAATAATAGTTATCTGGAAGCGCACCCTTTAGAGATGGATTTTGTTTTTCTATTGTATTGAGCGCTGTATCGATTTTAAGGGCAATATCATTCTGCTTTGCATTTTGCATGATGAATGACCAGCGGCTTTCTTCCGGCACAAAGAAAACATTTTTCATTGTATAGAAAGAGTGAACGTCGAAGTATTTTTCTTTTCCTTCGTCTTTGAGTTCCTGACGACGGACATCAAATTTATCATTTACGAATTTTAAGAAGATAAGACTAAGTACAACATGTTTATATTCTGCTGGTTCAACTGTTCCGCGAAGTTTGTCGCAAGCTCCCCAAAGTGCGTCTTCAAAGCTGACTTGTTTCTTTGCTTTTGCCATTTTATATGAAACTCCATACTTTTTATTATATCATGCTACTGTGTCAAGAAACGACAATGTGAAAATTATTTTTGATCCGCAGGATTTATTACACAAATATCTCCTATATCGCAATCAAGAGCCCTGCAAATTTTAGCAAGGCTGTCCATCGAAACATATTCGCCTTTATTCAGTTTGGCAACGATATTGGTAGAAACGCATGCAAGAGAAATTAAATCAGTTTTATTCTTATATCCTTTCTCTTTATAGCGTTCCCAAAGTTTTGAATAATCAACTTTCATAGATGTTAAATTATAGCATATTTTTATGCTTTAGAACAAAATAATCACGATTTCTCAAGAAATTAACCACTTTTTTATTTTACCTATTGTCATAGTAGGTAATTAATTGTATATATATTTATATAAAATATAACTATTCCAAAAGGAGGTATATGATGAAATTTTATTTTGAAAAATTAGTTCGTGAAAATTTCCGAAATGGAGTCATGTGCCTCTGTTGTCTTTAATCTGACTGAAATTTCTTTAGTCATTTAACAATATTCCAATTTAAATTTTCAAATTAGGGTTTGGGGCAAAGCCCCAGGCGAAGGGGTAGCCGATTCTTTAGATGAGGCGCAGGGGAAGGCTTTCCCCTCCTCTAAAAAAAAGGAGACAATACTATGGCAAATTATAAATTCGAAACTTTACAATTACACGTTGGACAGGAAACTGCTGATCCTACAACTGACTCAAGAGCTGTACCAATTTATCAGACAACCTCTTATGTTTTTCACAATTCTAAACATGCTGCTGATCGTTTTGGACTTGCGGATGCGGGTAATATTTATGGGCGTCTTACAAACTCAACTCAAGACGTTTTTGAAAAAAGAATTGCAGCCTTGGAAGGTGGTACTGCGGCATTGGCAACTGCTTCTGGTGCAGCAGCTATTTCGTACACAATTCAGGCCTTAGCTGCAAACGGTGGACATATTGTAGCTCAAAAAACTATCTACGGAGGAAGCTACAATCTTCTGGCTCATACCCTGCCCCAATTTGGCATTTCTACAACTTTTGTAGATGCTCATAATCTTGCTCAAATTGAAGCTGCCATTAAAGAAAATACACGGGCAATTTATCTTGAAACTTTAGGAAATCCAAATTCTGATATTCCAGATCTTGATGCTATAGCAAAAATTGCTCACAAGCACGGGCTGCCTCTTGTTGTAGATAATACTTTTGGAACACCATTTTTAATCAGACCTTTAGAACACGGAGCTGATATTGTTGTTCATTCTGCAACCAAATTTATTGGCGGTCATGGAACTACTTTGGGCGGTGTAATTATTGAAGGCGGAAAATTCGATTGGAAAAAGAGCGGAAAGTATAAAAATATTGCTGAACCAAATCCAAGTTATCATGGCATTTCTTTTTACGATGCTGTAGGCCCTGTCGCTTTTGTTACTTACATCCGTGCAATTCTTCTTCGCGATACAGGAGCAACTATTTCACCTTTTAATGCTTTCCTTTTACTTCAGGGGCTTGAAACTCTTTCTTTAAGAATTGAACGTCACATTGAAAACACAAAAAAGGTTGTTGATTTCTTAAAAAATCATCCTAAGGTTGCTAAGGTAAATCACCCTTCTCTAAGTGAGCATCCAGATCATGCCTTGTACCAGAAATATTTCCCAAACGGTGGTGCTTCTATCTTTACTTTTGAAATTAAAGGCGGCCGTAAAGAAGCCTGGGACTTCATTGATAACTTAAAGATTTTTAGTCTTCTTGCCAATGTTGCCGATGTAAAATCACTAGTAATTCATCCTGCAAGTACAACTCACAGCCAGCTTTCCGACGAAGAATTAGCTGACCAGGGAATTTCGCAAAGCACAATCCGTCTTTCTATTGGTACAGAACATATTGATGATATTATTGCCGATTTGGAAGAAGGTTTTGCTGCCATAAAATAAAAATCCTAAAATAAAACACTAAACTCAAAAGGGCCTATTTTTGCAGGCTCTTTTTTTATACCCCGATTTCTCTACCCCCTTCTTTGTAGATTTGTTCTACTAATATAAAGATATATTATTCTTTTATGACATTAATTATATGAGAATAATTATATAAAAATCATTACAGGCAGAGGTTTTTTATGAAATTTGATGAAAATGTAAAATTTAATGACCTTGAGATGGCAAAATACGCAAAATGCTTTAATCAACTTTGTGCTAAAAATAATATTACAGCTTTCTGGTGGGATACTAATTTTTTAATTCGCCGCCAGGAAAAACAGACTTTTCAAAAAGTTATTGATGCCATAATGGCACCATATTCTGATAGAAAAATCATAAAAAACTCTGGAAGTGAATTTGAATCTGCTAAGAATGCAGTGAATAATATGAAAACCGGCTGGAATCTTGGAAATACCCTTGATGCCAATAAATCATTCTGTATTTTTAATAAAGAAAAACAAATTTGGGAAGAAAGCATAAATCTTACTGGCCTAGAAACAGAAAACTGCTGGTTTATGCCAACAACTAGTCTGGAGATGATTAAATATGTAAAAGAACTGGGGTTTAATGCCGTAAGACTCCCTGTAACCTGGATTGGCCATCTTGATAAAAATAATAATATTGCCCCTGAATGGATGGCGCGTGTAAAAGAAATTGCAGATTATATTATTTCTCAGGATATGTACTGCATTATCAATGTACATCATGATTCTGGCGGAAATGGATGGGTTCGTGCCTGCGAAAGTTCCTATCAACAGTACTCAGAACGTCTAGAAAAGATTTATAAAGAACTTGCCTTTACCTTTGCAGATTATGATGAAAAACTTCTTTTGGCCGGCGTTAACGAAATTCTTGATGAAAATGCATCCTGGGCAGATCCTACTCCTCAGGCTTCTTTCTGGTGCAATAAATGGAATCAACTTTTTGTAGATACAGTTCGTTCTACTGGCGGAAAAAATAAAGAAAGAAATCTTGTTGTTATGGCACCTGCAGGAAAAAGCAGCAAAATTGCTATGGAACAATTCAATATGCCTTCAGATTCTGTTGAGAATCATCTTATTTTTGAATTCCACAATTATGATCCACAAAGTTTCTGCTGGCCTCAAAACAAAGAAGGTTCTAACAAAGGCGAAACTCCATATTGGGATGAAGAAAAAAATCCAGAAATTCTGCAGGCTGTTTTTGATAATCTTATGTCTTTTGCCGGTAAATTAAATGCCCCAATTATTTGTGGTGAATATGCAGCATGGCCAAAAATACTCCCGGATTAAAAAAACTAAGAATTTACATTTATTTTATCTTTAATTAAAGAAATCTCAATTTTCATGATAGAATATTATCATCACAAAAAATTGAGGTTATTATTGGAAAATTCACTGGCTATTATTATGCTTCTTCTATGGCAGCACAAACAATCACTCCTAGAGTATGTAATGCTAAAAGAAAAAAGAGTTCAGCGTTATATGAAAAAGCATTTTACTAATACCTGGACAATTGAAGGTAAGCCTATTTTAGATGAAATAAAACCCTATCTAAAAGATTTAGACACCATCACTTTCCAGCTGATTGAAAGTAATACTGCAAGAGAAGCCCTGGAAAACAGTAAGAAAAAAGACTAATAGCCCGAAATTCAAACTAATAATCTTAATTCTTCATTCTAGATTTCATTAATTACCAGAGTCGAAGTTTCTAATCAATTCCGACTTTCTAAGACTTCTTTAAAACACATATAATTATGGGACTCTTTATCAGGACAATAAATTGCAAACTCAATTACTTCAAATGAATGTGAATATTCTTTTAAGATTTCCTTATATACTTTTGCTACTATTTCAGGAGGATTTTTAAAAGCCCCACAACCAAAAGCCCCTAAAATCAAAACATCAGCCTTATTAACAAGAGCAATATTTAGGATTTGTTTAGCCCTGGACTCATGTAACTGCTTTAATTCTTGTAAGGTAATCTTACATTCATAAGGATTAGTATATGGAGCCGCACAGGTGATTACATCAACTTTAAACCATTCATTTTCTGGCCTAATTTGAGGAAGACTAATATCACTTTTAAAAACAACAACATCTGGACTGTAGATTGCATCATCATTTGCCAAATCACTTAAAGATTCAATATGTGGCTGGTAAAAATTCTTAATCATTTGTGGTGAAGTAATACAGTCATAAAGATTTGAAACACGGCATAAACATTCTTCCTGAGCTCTAGCCCCATGGACAACTCCACCTCCAGGACTAAAACTGTTGGCAAAGTTTAAAACCGCAACTCTTTTTCCTTCTTTTACATATTTTTCTGCGGCCTCAAAAGTTCTTTTTGTGGAAAGAACAATTTTAGCATCCAGAGGGAATCTATTTTTATCACAGTTGATTTCCTGCCCCTCTTTATAACAGATTTGATTCTCTTTTGTTTTATTTCCAGCTTCAATCAAAACTGAATTAGTTTTATAAGTATTTTGAGTATCTTCAAATATCTTAATTAAATTATGATTCATAATAATATTATAATCAAAATAACAGAAAAGGCATATTTTTTTTTAAATTTTAAATAAAAGCAGATTATCACTTTAAAAAATGAATTTTTTTTTATATCTTTATTCATGGAGGCATAATATGAAAATTGCAGCAACTTATGATTTATTAACAGGAAATGTTTTTCAGCATTTTGGTAAAACTCAAAATTTTAAAATTTACGAAATTGAAAATGGAGCCGTAAAAAGTTCCCAGGTTATTGATAATGGCGGATTTGGTCATCATGATTTGCCTCCTTACCTTAAAAGTCTTGGAGTTGAAGTTTTAATTTTAGGAAATCGTGGACAAGGTGCAATTGATGCAATTAACGCAGCTGGCATAAAACAGATTCCTGGAGTTACAGGTAAAGCTGACCAGGCCGCAGAACTTTTTGCCCAGGGAAAACTAGAAGGAAATCCCGATGCAAAATGCGACCACTCAGATCATCACGAAGGCCATCACAACTAAAAAACACAAACCCCGGTTGATTAATTCCGGGGTTTATCATTATATCCCAAGGCCTTAGGTTATACTCATCTTGCCTTTATTTACTCGCTTGTTCCTTTTATTGTAACAAAAACATTATCTGACCGCCCCTTTTGATCGGTTACAACAATTTCATAATTTCCTGGCTGAGGTTCCCATTCCCTGCTTTCTCCGGGTTTTGTTCGTCCAATAAAATTTGCTCCTTCAAACCACAAAAGTTCGGAAGTATCTGCGTCGCCACTTGCACACAGCATGATTTTATTTTTTGAGCGGTCATTTAAGCGGAAAATATAATCTGTTCCCGACATTGGAGAAAGTATTTCTGGAGGATATCCCTGTTTTCTATAATCCATTCTAAATTCTTCTGGTGGATAATCAGGCGGCTGCATTCTTGGAAGTCCTGCCTGTTCAAAAAGCTGCTGCAAATCACTCGGCCAAAATTCCCTGACTACCGATTTAACATAAGGGGCCTCATCCGGCCTTTCATCTGTACGATATCCAGTTCTTGTATCAACATTTATTTTACGGTGAATCTTACATTTTTCTATAGGAGAAACTCCGGGAATAAACCAGGCCCATTCTGTATTTGGACAGTCATCATTAGGAAGACCACCACTAACAGAACACACCTTAACTTGTTTACACTTTGGAGGATGCATTTCCCTCTTAAGTCTTTCTTTTTCTGGAATATCTGACAAAACGGAATATGCCACATTAAATAAAAGTGGAGCCGCCATCTGTCTTCCAATAAAAGAATTATTTCCTTCTCCATCAGAATTTCCAATCCAAACAGCACAAATATAGCGGTCAAAAATTCCAACAGACCAGCAGTCTTTAAATCCAATTGAAGTTCCAGTTTTATAGGCAACCGGAATGTCTCTTATTTCCTGTGGTTTTGTCTGATATGGAGGAGTATTCGCTTCCAGCATTTTTCTTACAATAAAAGAACTTTCTTCAGATAAAATTTTTTTACCCGGTCCCAATCTAATTTGAGGAGTAAAATTAATATTATATTGAATTCCCTTATTTGCAAGAGTCCCGTACATTTTTACAAGTTCAAGCATTGTTACTTCGCAAGTTCCTAAAACAATGGAAAGACCGTAATAATCTTTTTCCTTCATTCCTTCAACACTTGAATCTTTCATAAAATCATACAAATCGTACTTTTTAATATCTCTATTCAGAGTGATAGCCGGAATATTTCTGGAATCGGCCAGGGCAAACCAGGCGTGGACAGGGCCTTTAAAAATACTTCCATAATTATCTGGGGTATATTCATTAAAAGTTTGAGGAGTATCTTTTAGCATAGTGCTATAATGAATTATTCCCTGATCAAGAGCGAGGGCGTAAATAAAGGGTTTTAGAGTGGAACCTGGAGAACGCTTTGAAGTTGTAATATTTACCTGCCCTTCTATATCATCATTGTAATAATCTGCAGAACCAATATTTGCAATAACTTCCATGCTTTTCCAATCAATAAGAAGTAGAGCTCCATTTTTTACGCCAAAGTGTTTATTTTGATTTATGTAGATATTAAAAATCTCTTCGCACTTGTGCTGCATATCCAAATCTAAACTAGTTTTAAGAGTCTTTTTTGATTTTTCAAACTGCTTGTCCTTATAAATATTCAGCATTTCTGTATAATGTCGCGCTTCATTTGGAAATTTACAGAAAGTGGACATCTGCATATCCATAAAAACTTCTTTATCTGCGTCTTCAGGATGTTTTTCAATCCAGGAAGAAAAAAGTACTTTTCTTGCCTGAATTAATTCACTTGGCGTACGTTTAGCACTAGGAGCCCTTTTAATTGGATTCTGTGGTAAAACGCAAAGCATAATATTATCCGAAAGGTTTAGGTTTTTGATATCCTTGTTAAAATAATACCAGGCAGCTGTTTCAAAACCTTCGATATTTCCACCGCAAGGAGCAAGATTTACATAAGCCTCTAAAATCTGATCTTTGGAAAAACACATTTCAAGATAAATTGCTTTACGGATTTGCTTTAATTTTCCCAAAATATTTTTTGTGTACAGGTTATATTTTAATTTGGCAACCTGCATGGTAATTGTAGAAGCACCCATTCGTCGGGATTTTTTTATGTAAGTTTCCCAGCCTGCTCTAAAAACGGAAGCAATATTCACCCCGTGATGTCTGTAAAAATACTTATCTTCCTGTAATAAAAGGGCTTCTATAAATTGTGGAGGAAAATCTTGAATAGGACGGTAAATTCTATATTTATCGTCTTGAGTTAAAAATACCTGAAGAAGTTTTCCATTTCTATCTGAATAAGATTTTGAAAACTCTATTCTTTTAAGAATATCTCCTCTACGATTCATATAAAATAAATGAATCGTAAAAGAGAGAATCAAAATTAAGAAAAACAAACCGATTCCCAAAAGAATCAGTTTTTTTCTGGATACTTTCATCAACAGTACTTAATTTTTATTTTGCAGGATTAATTGTAATTTTATCCTGTGGATAATATGCCCTGATTTCCTTGTTGTACATACTTTCTGCAAACATTGGAGGTACAACAAATTTTCCAGAACTTACAGCCTTTGCCTTATATGTAAATGTGTTTACATTCTGACTTACTGTTCCATAAATTACAACTCTGTCCTCACGAATATCAACATAATCAGCTTTCCAAGTACCAGTGTTTTCATCTCTGATTGACTGAATATCGCTTTCAAGACCAGCTGGAGATAAATCAACCATAGCTATATTCGAAAGATTTCCTTTTAGTGAACGGAATGAAATCTTAACTGTAATTGTATCGCCAACTTTGATTTCGCTTAATTTTCCTCCATCGGCAGATAAATATTCACGGCTAATTTCAAGTCCATCTTTTATTGCAGATGTTGGAATTTCTTTTTCATATCCGGCCTGTAAAGTTCCATAGTAAAGAGGCATTGTTTTATCTGTTGTGTATCTGATTTTTTGTACATTATCTTTATACTCACCCTTCAAAACAAGGTCCCCATTAAGAGGAATTTCGCTTTCCTGGTCGCCAATAATTGCATAAACCTTGTACACATCACCTTTTTCCAAATAAGCATAACTTTCAAAAGCCCTTATTGCGGCAGAAGTTGAATATGTATTGTAGTTGCAATATTGTAAAGAATCGCAAAGAATATCTATTTCGTTAGATTTAATATCTTTAACTCTTTCTGGGAAATAAGAAGCAATTACATCAATATAAGTAGAAATATAATGTAAACCATTGTGATAAGCCCAAGAAGAATCAAAATTCTTTGAATTTTTAATCTTCTGTAAAATTCTATTAGCCTCTTTATCCTGTTTTAACATTGCATAAGTAGCTGCAAGATATAATCCGGCATAATCAGTTGGACTATAATTTTTTAATTTCAAATCAGCTTCAAGATTTTCAAGATAAGAAGTAGTTACCATTCCATCTTTTGTAAGAATGTAAATTGCATAAGATCTTAAATAAATTCCATATTCACTATCATCTGATGAATTTGCAATTCCTTTTACGGCCTTCATTACCTTATTGTAGAATTCATTAGGAACATAGAAATCTTTACTGCGGGCATCTGTAAGGAATTCTGCACAATAGAGGGTAATAAATAAATCTGTTTCACTCTTACTTGTCCAGTAACCAATATTACCATCATATTTCATTCTTGATTGCAAAATGGCAATTGTATCGCTAACCATTTTTTTAGCATCAGATTGAGTTTTATTTCCTGATTTTACAAAATCTTCATACAAATATGGATAAGCTTTACTTGTTACCTGTTCTGCACAACCATACGGATATTTTGCCAGATAAAAATCAAGATTATCAATAAATGATGTTGGAACATTAGAAACTGCAACCTTTCTTTGAGCAAATTCTTCGTATAATCTGTGGTCTACATTTGTTTCTATTGAAGGCTTTTTACTTACACCAGCATTTACCCAAACCTGATATGGCATTGCAGGTCTAACACTTAAGCCAGAATTTAATTTACAAGTCTCGCTTGAATCAGAAGCAACAAAGAGTAAATCTGCTGGGCCCAAAAGGTCTTTTGCCTTTACGCGGAAATTAAAAGTAGCGTCTTTACCTTCTGCAATTGTAAAACTTGCCGAAGAATCACCAATAATCTCAAGATAATTACCTGGGATTGCCTTTAATGTTATCTTATTATTTCCACTACCCTTATGATTATTTGTAACAGTTACTGGAACATCAAATTCATCTCCAGGGGCTGCTGCCAATGGAACATTAGGAGTAATAATCAATGGGTTCCTTGCAAGAATAGAAGTTTCTTCTACACCAATTTTATCTTTAGAAACAGCAACTGCCATTATTCTAAGACTACCATTAAAATAATCTGGAACATGATAGGTAACAGAACGAGTTTCTGGGCCAGTTTCCATTATTCCCGACCAATATGCTACAGAATCATTTTGCTTTCTCTTAAATGGATTTAAATTTTTGGCCAGCATTTCCATTGAAGCACCACCACCAGTTGCTCCAAGAGTATTTAGAATGTTGAATTCTGGCAAAATCAAATCAAGAATCTGTGATGTACTTACTTCAAGTGCCCGTTTCTTAAAGAAATAACTTAATGGATTAGGAGTTTTATATTTTGCAACTTGTAAAATTCCTTCGTCAATTGCAAAAAGAATAATTCTACCAGCATCTGAAGAAGAATATTTAATTTCAAGATCGGTACCTGATTTTACTTCCGAAGGAACTTTAATATTAATTTTATTATTTCGTTTTTCTTTACCAACCGAGAATGGAACAGCACCATAACAGAATGGACTCATAAAGATTTCATTTGAATCAATAGAACGGGTGAACATTACATTTATGTATCCGTTTCCTTCAAGATCATTTGGAATCTGAATAGTTTGAACCGAAGAAAGTCCTTTAGTTTTAAACCATTTGTAAGTATAAAC
>CAMGTC010000031.1 GCA_946061765.1 uncultured Treponema sp. | reverse complement strand
CCTGGTTTCAAATAATATAGATTTGTACGAAATGTCAATTCAGCGTAATAGTCTTGAAGATGTATTCCACGCATTAACAAGTACAGATTCATCAAAGGTGGAGGCTTAGAAAATGAAATCAAAAAATAAAAATCCAGCTTTTATAATCATGAAAAGAGAATTAAAATCCTTTTTTACAGGTCCAATTGCCTATATTGTAATTGGTTTATACCTTTTGATTACAGGTATTCTCTTTTTCTCAACTTTCTTCATTTATAATCGTGCAGAATTAAGACAGTTTTTTTCTTTAATGCCTGTTATTCTTTCATTTTTTGTACCTGCTCTTACAATGCGTCTTTTTGCAGAAGAAAAAAGAGTTGGCTCTATTGAAACCTTGATGACTCTTCCAGTAACAGAGGTTAATGTTGTTACAGGAAAATATCTTGCAGCTTTCTTTGAAAATCTGATTATGATTGCTCCAACACTTTTCTATATTCTTGCAGCAGAAATATTTGGTAGTCCTGATTATGGTCCAATTTTTGGAGGATATCTGGGAGCAATTTTCCTTACCGCCGCTTTTACAGCAATTGGTTTGTTTGCTTCTTCAATTACTAAAAATCAGATTATTGCCTTTTTTACAGGATTTATAATTTGTATTGCACTTACAATGTTAGATTCTTTCCTTATTTTCCTGCCAGCCCCAATTGTAAGTTTTGTAAGTTATTTCTCGGCTAACAGTCATTTTACTTCTATTTCCCGTGGAATTATTGATACTCGTGATTTGCTTTATTTTATTTCACTTACTGCTTTGTTCTTTGTAAGTACAGTAAAAGTTCAGCAAAATAACAAAAAATAAAATCGTAAGAGGATAGAAAATGAAAAAATTCATAAATTGGTTAAAAAGTTCGTCTAGCGATTTTGCTTTATTTATTATTCTGATAATTCTCGCAAATATTGTTGGATATAATGCATTTGCCCGTTTTGATTTGACTGGACCAAAATCCTATTCACTTTCAAAGGCAAGTAAAACAATTGTAAAGAATCTTGAAGAACCTCTTTCTGTTAGAGTTTTCTTTGATGATAACCTTCCTTCTCCATATAATTCAGTTGCCCAATATGTAAAAGATATTTTGACAGAATATAAGGGCGCTGCAAATAAAAAATTCAGTGTTATTTATATGGATATGTCAAAAGAAGATAATATTCAGCTTGCCCGTGAATATGGATTAAGTCAGATTCAGATTCAGGAAGTTAAAAATAATGAAGTGGGATTTAAGCAAGGTTATATGGGCCTTGTTCTTGCTTATGGCGATAACATTGATATTCTGGACAAACTTACATCTACAGATGGTTTTGAATATAAATTTACTTCAAAAGTTTCAAAGATGATTAATACATCTGACACTCTTGCAGGTCTTAAATCTGGAGATAGTGTTAATCTTACCTTGTATTTAAGCAGTGCTCTTAAAACTTTGAGAATTGCAAATGCAGAGCAGACTGAATCACTTGTAAAAGACGCATTTAACAGTGTAAACGAAAAAAACATGAATCGTCTTACTTATAAAGTTGTAGATCCTCAGCCTTCAGAAGTACAGCCCCTGATAGATAAATATGGGCTTCAAGGAATTTCTTACATGGACAATGATGGAAAACAGCAGCTTGCAGCAATTGGTCTTGTCCTTGAATATGGTGATACCTTTAGAGTTTTACCACTTCAAATTCAACAGTCTTTCTTTGGTTACATGGTTGGAGGTCTTGAAACTCTTAGTGATGATATTTCAAATGGACTTCAGAGCCTTTTATCTAAGGTAACAGAAATTGGTTATGTTACAGGACATAATGAATTAGATCATCTGGACGAAAATTATTCTGCAAATTTTGACAAACTTGTAAGCGGAATGTACAGCCTTGTTGATTTAGATTTAACTAAAGAAAATATTCCATCAAGTATGACTTCAATCATTATAAACGGACCTCAATTTGATTATTCTGAAGAAGAACTTTACAAAATTGACCAGTTTATTATGCGTGGTGGAAATGTACTCTTCTTTATTGATTCAATGAATCAGGATGGAACTGCAAAATATTATGGTTCACAGTCTTATGTTCCTAACGATAGTAATCTTGATAAATTGCTGAATAAATATGGTGTAGTTCGAGGAAAGAATTTTGTAATGGATAAAAACTGTTATGTAAATTCTAGTCAGCAGTATGGAAAGCTTAGTTTATACTGGGCTCCAATTCTGCAAAAAGAAGAACTTGCTAAGAAAAACTTAATTACAAGTAATCTTGGCTATGTAATTATGTTGCAGAATGGAAGTCTTGATGTAAGTGCTGCAAAAGAAAATAAAAATCTTAAAACAACTGTACTTGCAAAATCTTCTCCAGAATCATGGACTGTAGAAAAAGACATTGTTCTTAATCCAATGATGGTTTTCCCACCTCAGGATGCATCTACATTAAAATCTTATGATTTAGCAGTAATGCTTGAAGGTAAATTTGACAGTGCTTTTGATTCAGCTGTAGAAATTTCTCAGTATGATGAAGAAGGTAATAAAATTGAATTACCAGAAGGCCAGCTTGAAACTTCAAATTATATTTCATCAAGTATACTTCCTGGAAAAATATTTGTTGTAGGTTCTTCATCAATCACAACACGTCAGGTAATAGATGAAGGTGGAGTTAATCCAATTGCAATGTTCATTTTGAATGTTGTTGATTATATGAATGGAAATGAAGAGCTTTGTAAGATGAGAACAAAGGGGCTTTCTGTAAATACTCTCAAAATTGGATCTAATGCAGCCGCTCAGCTTGTAAAATATTTTAATCAGTTTGGGCTTGTAGTTATTTTGATTATTGTAGCTTTAATTGTTATGAGAATTCGTTCAAGGCGAAGAAAGGCTATTAATAAACGTTACAATCCAAATGATACACGTACAATCGAAAAAAAATCTGAAGCAAAATCAGAAGATTTAGAAAAGTAGTGAGGCCTGAAATGAAAACAAGAAAATTAATATTATTGATTGCCGATGGACTTTTGCTGATAGCATTAATCTTGCAAATTCTTTTAGCTTCTGGCGATAAAGTTAAAATCTATGAGTTAAAAGATCAGCCTGATGAAATTTCAATTACAAGTCCAGACGAAAGTTTTACTCTTGTAAAAGAAGATGGTCACTGGTTTGTTGGAGAAAAGAAATATCCTGCAAATGATGATTATGTAGAAAATCTTCTTGATTCTTTAAAATCTGTAAAAGTAATGGATAAAGTTGCTATTGCAAACAATGAAGTTACAATCAACCGTTACGAATTGAATGAAGGAAAAAATATTCTTGTTCAGGCAAAAAAAGAAGGAAAATTGCTTAGAACTTTGAATATTGGTAAAGAATCTACTGCAGGTTCTCAATCTTATATCACAGTTGATGAAGGAAAGGATATTTACCTTGCAGGAGGAAGTCTTACTTCTACATTCAGCAAAAATTTAAGTTATTTCCGTTCAAGAAATGTTTATTCTTTGGATAAAGAGCAGATAACTTCTGTTACTATCAACAGTGAAAATGGAAAATCATGGACTTTGTCTAAAACAGGTAGTGGAGATGATGTAAGCTGGTATACAAATGTAGCAGATCTTGTAATTGATGCAAGTAAAGCTGCAGATTGGGTAAAGGGAATTGCTTCTATTAATACTCCAGTTTGGCATGATGATTCAGATTTAAGTGGTGGAAATAAACTTTTAACAGCTGAAATTTCATGCGGAAGTACAAGTACAAGTCTTGAAATTTACGAGATTCCTGCTAAAACAGAAGAAGATAAGGTTCTTTACTATGGATTCTCTAGTGCAAGTCCTTATCAGTTTGAATTGGCAACCTATGCTGTACAAAGATTCCAGAAGAATGCGGAAGATTTAGCAGAATGATTGAATTAGTTGCTTTTCTTGGAAATTACGGTAGAGAATACGAAAAGACCAGACACAATGTAAGCTGGTTTTTTGAAGATTCTCTTCCATTTGCTAACAAATTAAGCTGGCAGAGTAAATTCAAGGGGGAAATCGCAAGTCTAACTCCAGGCGAATTAGCTCAGTGGGCTTGTGATTTTAAAATTACCAGTAAAAAAGATGGTTCCCCAGTGCTGGTTCCAGAAGAGGCTCCGGCACATATTTACTTTTTAAAACCACAGACCTATATGAATCTTAGCGGCGAAAGTATTATTGAAGTTGCTAACTTTTATAAAATTAAGCCAGAAAACATAATGGTTGTTCATGATGAACTTGAACTTGCACCTGGTTTTGTAAGTCTTAAGTGGAGCGGTGGACTTGGCGGTCATAATGGATTAAGGTCAACAAAAGCTGTATTGAACACTGCTGATTTCTGGCGCCTGCGTTTTGGAATTGGTCGCCCTTCAAACGAAAAAATATCTGTAGCCGATTATGTTCTTGGTCATTTTACCAGTCAGGAAGAAGAATTGATGCAAAATGTTTTTAGTCAGACAAATCTTTTATTGGTAAAAGTTTTACTATCAAAAGAACCAAATAAACTTATACAGGAATGGGGTAAGAAAAAGCTCGCTGAATAAGCAAGGAGAGTCAAATGCAAAATTCACTAGAACAGATTTCCGGGGCAAAACAAACTATAAGTCAGATTTTGCCATTAATTGAAAGAGCCGAAGATAAATTTAGAAGTGCCAGAAACTGGGGCTTTTTAGATATTTTTGGCGGTGGATTAATTACAGATTTAATCAAACATTCTAAATTGAATTCTGCCTCTTATGATATGAATGAAATTGCCGCTTTATTACAGAGACTTCAAAGTCAATTGAGTGGACTTGTAATTCCAACCGATTACAGAATGCAAATGGGTGGTTTTTCAACTTTTGGTGATTTTATATTTGATGGAGCTATTTTTGATATTTATATGCAGTCAAAAATTATGTCCAGCCTTGATCAGATTCGTAGTTTAAAAAATAAACTTATACAACTTAATTCTACACTTTCGAATCTAAATTAGTTTTATAGGTTAAAGTAATGAATAAATCTGATTTAAGAAGAAATTATCCTATGCTTCACGGTCGTTTTCTCAAAAAAGGCTACGACTGGTGGTGGCATAATTTTACAGCGGTAAATGAAAAAACTGGGGCTGAAAAATCTTTCTTTATAGAATTTTTTACGGTAAATCCAGCAAGAAAAAATGATAATAAATCAAATGGGGAAGTTCCAATTCTTGGTCAGTTAAAAGAACATCAGGAAAAAGGATTAAAACCTTCTTATGTAATGTTAAAGTGCGGCTGGTGGGGAAAAGATGCCTGTCAGTTGCATCGTTTTTTTGCCTGGAATGATGTAAAACTATCTCACGATAAAAATGGTTTTTCTCTGCAGGCAAAAGATTGTTATTGTTCAGAAAATCAAATTAAGGGTTGTGTTGAACTTTCTCCAGAAGAAGTTAAAAATCATCCTGAATATATGTGTGATTCTGGTTCAATGGCTTTTGATATCAAAATAGATAAAAAAATTGCCTTTAATGTTGGTTATGGGGCGGGAAATCTTTTTCGTTTTCTTACTGCTTTTGAAATGTACTGGCATGCCGAAGGAATGAAATCCCTCTTTAGTGGAAAAATTACTGCAAACGGAGAAAATTATATTGTAAAAGCTGATTCATCTTATGGTTATGCGGATAAAAACTGGGGTGCCGATTTTACAAGTCCTTGGGTTTGGCTTTCTTCAAATGATTTGGTAAGTTTAACGACCGGTAAACGCCTGGAAAATTCTGTATTTGATATTGGCGGTGGCCGTCCAAAAGCTTTTGGAATTGCTATGAACCGTCAGCTCTTAAGTGATTATTTTTACGAAGGTAAATCATATGAATTTAATTTTTCAAAATTCTGGACCGGATGTAAAACAGAGTTTGACAGTCAGGAAACTAAAGACGAAATAACCTGGTATGTAAGACAGGAGACTCACAAATACGTAATGGAAAGTAATATTTTCTGTAAAAAAGAAGATATGCTGCTTATAAACTATGAATCTCCAGACGGTAAAAAAAGGCATAATCACTTATGGAATGGCGGCAACGGATATGGTAAAGTAAAGCTCTATAAAAAACATGGAAAAGAGCTGCAACTTATAGATGAAGTTGAAGCAAAACATATTGGCTGTGAGTACGGCGAGTATGGTAAATAATTTATAACGGATTTAGTAATGGCTTTATTGGTAATCAAACAGCTGGGTATAATGACTTTAATTGTTCTGGCCTCGTACATATTCGCCAGAATTTTAAAAATTGATGATAAGGGACAAAAACTTCTGAGTAAAATGCTCCTTTATTTTATAAATCCCTGTTTAATTATCAACTCTTTTAATCGGGAGTTTGACCCTTCAAAACTAAAAGAACTGTCCTTTCTTATTATTGTAAGTTTTATTTTACATATTTTTATGATAGGACTTGCAATCCTCTTTACATTAAAAAAAACTGACATAAATATCATAGACAGACTTTCCACTGTATTTACTAATTGTGGATTTATAGGCATTCCCTTAATCCGCGGTGTTTTTGGTGATCAGGGTGTATTTTATCTTATGGGATATTTGATTGTTTTTAACATACTTTTGTGGACTTGGGGTCTTTATCAAATGTCTTCTACTATTAATGTAAAAAAAATTATTACAAATCCAAATATAATTGCTGTTTTCCTTGGTCTGATTATTTTCTGCCTTCCGTTTGAACTTCCTCAGATGATTGCAAAGCCTATTTCTATGATTGGAGATATGAATACTCCTATGGCTATGATTCTTATTGGAATAATGTTTTCTAATTTTAAAATGGAAAAAACTTATGTGGTCAAGCTGCTTAAAATTACTTTTGTAAGACTGATTTTAGTTTCTTTTGCAAATCTTTTTATTCTTATTTTAATCAATAAAATCTTTGGCCAAAGTCTGGACAATTGCAGGACTATGCTTTTTGTAGCTTATATTTCTTCTATGTGCCCTGTTGCTACAAGCGTTCCATCTGTAACCTGTATTTATGATAAAGACACCTCTTATGCCAGTCTGGTAGTTTCTGTTACAAGCCTTTTTTCCATGCTGACAATACCAGCTTTTGTGGCTTTAGCTGAAATTCTTTTATAAAATTAATCTTTTTCTTTGTAATCTGGTCTGTCTTCTGCAACTTCTAAATCTGGACTGCTTTCTCCTTCAATCTCCAGTCCAAGTGCAAGACTTGCAAGATCATCAACATATTTTGCTTTTGCGGCTTTTTCTTTTGTTGTGCCAGAAACTCCAAGTGAAAGTTTTTGGAAATCTTTTTTGTCTTCTCTTTTTTCGTTTAATTGTTTTGCATACAAAAGAATATTTGCGGCTTCCTGGGCCCTTACATGCAGGCACTGGGCAATTGCCGATTCTTCTGCATCTGCAAGATTTTTGAGAGTTGAAAATTTTTGCATAAGAAGTCGGGCTCTTTTTTCGCCAATCCCGGGGATTTTTTCAAAAATATTATCAGTATTTTCTTTAGTTCTAAGATTTTGATTTCGGCTTGTTGCAAATCTATGGCATTCATCTCTGACTCTTTGTAAAAGTCTTAATGCATCCGACCTTCTTGGAAGTACAATAGGAGTTGAATTTCCTGGTAAATATAAATCTTCATAATGTTCAGCCAAACCTACAATTGGAATATCCAGTCCAAGACTGTTTAATACATTTTCTACAGCGTTTACCTGACCAATACCACCATCAATCATGATTAAATCTGGCATTTCGGCACCTTCGTTCAATAATCTTGAATAACGGCGGCTTGTTGCTTCCCTCATGGACTGAAAATCGTCAATAATTCCATCTGTTGTTTTTAGACGGAAGTAACGGTAATTCTTTTTATCTGGATGACCGTTGTAAAAACTGATAAGAGAGGCTACAGGCCATTTTCCACCAATATGAGCAATATCAAAACCTTCAATTCTAACAGGAAGTGTATCTAGGTGAAGAAGATTTTTAAGTTCTTCCATTCCAGGAGTATCTCCGCGATCTCTTAATCTTCTGATGATATCTTCGTGGGCGTTTTGTTTAGCCATTTGAAGGGCAGCAATATCTCTTGGCAAAGTTGAGTTTTTGTATGAAGGATTTGATTTTTTTTGACTTCTTTCTGTAAGAACAATCACAATCTGACAATTTGTATTTTTTTCTTCCTGTAACCATTTGGAAATGTGTTCATATTCATTAGTGGAAGGAATATAAATTGTTGGAGGAATTGATTTTGCATCTTCGTAGTAAACGGCCATAAATTCTCCAATCAAATCATCATCATCATTTAAAGATTCAACACGATAATGTTCACGACCTAATAGTTTACCTGCCCTGATTTTAAGAACTGTAAAACTAACTAATTCACCTTCGGACCAGTAGGCAATATAATCTCTGTCGTCAGAATCAAAGCTTTCAACTATGTTTTGATTTTGCATAATCATCAGGGCTTTTATTCCGTCGCGTAAACGAGCTGCTTTTTCAAAGTTTAATTCTTTGGCGGCGGTCTTCATTTCTCCGGTTAATTTTTCAATAGTTTTTTCACCTTTACCCTCAAGTAGCCGGGTTATTTCACCGATGTAATCATTGTAGGAGTCTTTTGAAATTTTACCGCAGCAAGGTGCTTTACACTGTTTCATGTGGTAATAAAGACAGGGTGTGTCCCTATTTCTTAGAGTTCTGCAATGACGAACCGGATAAAGCCTGAAAATACTTTCAATAAAAGTGTCTAAGGCGTAAACATCTGGAAATGGTCCAAAATATTTTGAACCATCCTGCATTATTCGTCGGGTTTTAAAGATTCTTGGGAAATCTTCCCTGGTAATTCTTAAAACAGGATAAGATTTTCCATCTTTTAAACTTATGTTGTAGCGGGGGTTATATTTTTTTATAAGGTTGTTTTCCAGCAGCAGAGCTTCGTACTCGTTTGTTGTTGTGATGTATTCAATCGATTTTGCGTGGGAAATCAAAAGTTTTGTCTTGATGTTTTTCTGACCTGAAAAGTAAGAAGACAGACGATTCTTAAGATTTTTTGCTTTTCCTACATAAATTACGGTGTCTTCTGCGTTTCGCCACAGATAAACACCACTAGATAAAGGAGCTTTCAAGGCTGTCTGGTGAAGAATTTCGCGGCTATTTTCAATTTCTTTTTTTGAGGATTTTGTAATTTTCGCTTTTTCCAAATCACTTGGGGTTTTGTTATTCATCGTTATGGTTAATAATTTTATCAAAAAGTCTGTATTTTTTGTAGTTTCATTTTTTTATTTGTTTATTTCCTTTCTTGGGGCAAAAGAAATAATTCTGGGTGGAAAAAACGGCTGGTCATCTTTTGAAAGTCAGGAAAATATTACAAGTGGCCAGGGACGTTATGGTTATGATTGTATTCAACTGGCTTCCAATTCTTTTAGAAATGATATTTATACAGATTTATTTATAAATTTTGAAGACCTTAATAATCTTATTGCAGAAGGTGATTATTCTGTTCACTTTAATTCTCTACAACTTTCAAGTCAGTCCAAAATGGAAAAATATGCAGGCCTAAGTCGTAATATTGGTGGTCTTAGTGTTTTTGGTCAGCCAGGAACTTTTTTGGGGTCAGAAGGAATTGTCGGCTCTTTTTCTATTGAATTCTGGCTTTGTCCATCTCTAGCCGAAAACGGAGAAGTAATTCTAAACTGGGAATCTTCAAAAAATGTAAATGGAAAACTCCTCTACCAGATTTTAAATGCCACTTTTAATAAAGGACATCTTGAGTGGAATTTAACAAATCTTTTTGAGTCTTATACTCCAAATCAAAATCTGGATGAAATAACATTAAAAGGAACTTCTACAATTATTCCTGATCAGTGGTCTTACCATGTACTTTCTTATGACTGCGAAAGTGGTTATTTGGAATATATAGTTAACGGTTTTACAGAAGATTTTAAATATATGACTTCAAATGGTCAGGAAAACGGAGAAATTGCTTTAGTTTCTCTTGGAAATCCTGCAGAATTAACACTTTGTCAGGATTTTACGGGAAAAATTGATGATTTTAGAATTGTAAGGCATCCTTATTCTGTTCCAGAATTTCAATCTTCGGAGAATGCCGGAAAGATTGGAAATACACGTTTTGTTCCAAACGGAGGAAAATTTGTAACAAAGCCTATTATGGTTTCAACCGGTTCTAATTTGAATTCAATTTCAGCTGAAGTTAATATTCCAGAGCAAACTGCAATTTTGTTTTATGTTCGCTCTGGAGATTATTATTATAACTGGACAAAAGATTATCCTGAATGGGTTCCTGTAGAAAATAATCAGCAGTTAAAGGGAATTACAGGTTTATATTTTCAGCTTGCCGCAGAATTATATCCTGACGGAGAAGGAGAAGTTTCTCCTAGTATTACCCAGATAGTTTTAGATTATACAGAGCTTCCCGAACCTCTTGCTCCATTTGTTGTAAAGGCTCAGGCAGGTAATGGATGCGTTACTGTAAGCTGGAATTATTCAGTTGATGATACAGCAGGCGGATATTATTTGTATTATGGAAATCGTCCTGGTGAATATTTGGGAAGGGTTGCTTTAGAAGGGCAGTCTCCTATAAATGTTGGAAATACAACGTCATTTACTCTGACAGGTTTGGAAAACGGAAAAATTTACTATTTTGCAGTGGCTACCTGGTCTGCATATGATGATAGAGTAATTGGAAAACTTTCAAAAGAAGTTTATGCAAGACCTCTTGCAAGATTAAAGTAATAAAAGGGTGAGGAATATTATGGAAAAATCATTAATTCTTACAAGAGCAAAAAGTGCAAGTATAGCTCATGATTTTACAACAGCTGCACGTTTGTATAAGGAACTCTTGAGTGATGATCAGTCAAATGTTGAATATCTTAAACAACTGGGAAGTATTTATGTTCAGGCTGGCGAAGATGAAAAAGCAATCCCATATTACCAGCAGATTATAACTTTTTATCCTCACTACGTTGAAGCAATGAACAGTCTGGGTGCTATTTATAGACGACTTAAACGTTATGAAGAATCAATAGAAATATTACAGAGGGCTCTTGATGAAGACCGTCAGCTCCCAACTGTAAATTACAATCTTGGTTTTACCTATAAAGAAATGGGAAATTACAAAGATGCAATTGATTCTTTTGAAAAAGTTATTCATTCTAATCCAGATGATGTTCTTGCTTATAATCACCTGGGCTCAATTTATTTTGCTCAAAAAGATTATCAAAAATCTATTGCCTCATATAAACGAGGACTTCAAATAGATCATAATCACCCAATCTTAAACTATAATCTTGCACATTGTTACGAAGCTTCTAATAATGTAGCGGATGCCATTAGATGTTACAAACTTGCTCTTAAAACTCGTCCGGGCTGGAAGGATGCAATAAAAGATTACACAGTTTTATTAATGTCAGTTTCGGATAATAAAGAGGCCGCAGATATTATTAAACAGGGAATTAAGTTGTATCCAAATAACACAGAAATGCTGATTCTCTTGGGCGATATCTATCTTAACAATTACGATTATTCAGAAGCAGAAAAGATTTTTAAGAAAGCCTCAAGTTTGGAGCCAGAAAATGTAAAAAGTTTAATTGGTCTTTCAAAAGCTTTGGAAAAATCTGATAAATCTGAATATGCTTTGGATGCAATTATGTCTGCTCTTGAACTGGAGCCTGAAAATCAGGTTGCACAAAAACAATATGCCCAGAGTTTACTTTCCGAAAAAGATTATGATGAAGCAAAAAATGTAATTGATTCTCTTGATAAACCAGAAAATTCAAAGGATCTTCAACTTTTGGATTTAAACGGTCAGTATTATATTTGCAAAGATAATGAAGAAAAGGCCAAGGTTTATTACGACAAAATCAAACATATAAATCATCACTACAAAGATTATATGATTAATGCTGCCAATAGATTTGCCCAGAGAGGAAAGTATGAAAAGGCAGAAATTTACGCCAGTGAATATTTAGTTCACCGTCCAGAAAGTGTTGACGGATATAACACTATGGGAAAGATTAATTACTTAAAAGAAGACTACGATAAGGCCATGGAATATTATAAAAAAGGTCTTAAGTTAGGAAAAAATAATGCCCAGGCCGAAAAATGGATTAAAACAATTTCAGACCAGGTAAATCGCGAAAAATTATTTGCAGAAAAGGTGGAAGAAATTGAAGAAGAGGCTGCAAAAGAAGAATCTTTAAAAGAAGCTCAAAATTCAAATGAAAATAATGATGCAGAAATAGATGATTTTGATTTTTCTGTAATCGGTTCTACAAGTCCACTTCAGGAAGGTTTAACAAAGGAAGAAGATGATATCTGGAATGTTGGTGATGAAGATGAAGAAGCTGTAGAAGAAAATTCACCAGAAGAAGAGAAAAAAGAAAGCGAAGATAAAAAACTCCCTCAAGAAAATGAACCAAAAATGGTTGAGCTTGCAAATGATGAAGAACTTGCAGATTTCTTTGATGATAAGAAAAATGATGATTTAGATCAGTCATTGGAAAGCCCAGCAGAAAATAAAGAAGTAGAAGAAAAAGAGGAAGAAAAGGAAAAAGAACCTGAGTATGTAGAGGCAATTCCTTCTGAAAGGAAAAATGCTGATGATACTTTAGCAGAAGGTCTTAGTCAGGAAGAGGAAGAAGATCCTTTTGACCTTTTTGGAGATCCTGTTCCTTCAAGAGAAAGTGAAGAATATGAGGAAGAAATTGAAGAGCCTGTAAGAAAAATAGAAAAATATGAAAAACCTTCAAGAATTGAAAAAGAAGACAGACCAGATTTTGATTCTCTTCTAGATATGAATCAACTGCATAATTATGCCAGAGAAGCAGCAGAAACTATGATGAGTGCTCAAAAAATGGCAAATCAAATGACAAGGCAGCAGGAAGTTTTACAAAGACAGACTGAAGAGGCTTTAAGAAATGCCATGGAAAATATCCAGAATATGCAGGCCCAAAAAATGCGCGAACAGGACCGTAAAATTGAAAGCCTTATGGATAGTCCAGAAGAAATGTATGTTGAGCCAAAAAAAGAAGAAGTTTTATCCCAAGATGATTTTGCTTTGGAAGAAAAAACTTCTGATATGGATGCCTTGTTAACCGAAGATTTTGTAAAAGAAAGGCCTGCTGAGGAAGAAGTAGTTGCAGTTGAAGAAAATCCACAGGAAGAGAGCGAATTTCCAGAAGAGGAGGAAAATGACAATCTAAAAGAAAAAGTCACTTCTCTTACAACTCAAGATATGCTTAAAACAATTGAAAGAATCTTAAGTGACGATGATGCTGCTTCTTCAAATGCCGATAAGATTGAGATGTTCAAAAAATTGCGTTTACTTTGCGATTATCTTCCAGAAACAGAAAAAGATACTTTCCAGTCTTGTAGAAACCGTATGTTAATTGATTATATTATTTCAAAACTTTCTGGAAAACCTGGACTTTTGATTACAGCTCAGTCTTTAATTAAATCAGGAATTCTAGGAGAAGCCTACGATTCTCAGCTGGAAAAGAAATGTGATGAAGAAATGAATAATGAACTTATCAGAAAAGTTATAAAAATAATGAAATCTATGGCTTGCCAACTTGAAGACAAAGCTTTATCTGAAGCTATGAAAGCAAGTGCAGATAATATTCTGGAAAGAATTGAATTAGTAGATCTAAAAAGTCAGATTTTTCAGTAATTTTTATAAATCACAAGTTAAATAAAAAGGGACTTCTAGAAAATTTGAATAATGAAAACAGCTCATTAAAAGAATTTTCTTAGAAGTCCTTTTTTTATTTTAAATTATATTCTGATAATTTTTGAATGGGTTAAAACTTCATGACCATTTTCTGTAATTAAAACATCATTTTCTAGTCTGCAGCCACCAATTTCTGCATCGTATAAACCTGGTTCACAGGTAACAATCATTCCTGGTAAGAATTTTTCCTTTTGATCAACTTTAAGGCTAACTCTTGGCCCTTCATGAATCTGCAGTCCAATTCCGTGCCCCAAAGAATGAGGCATTTTTCTTTTAGCATTTGCAAATACTAAATCTGCCATTTTTGCTGCCTCGTAAATTGTATGTTCGGGGCTGTATAAATCTAAACTTGCCTGGTATGCTTTTTCTACCAGATTTAATTGATCTTCCTGTTCTTTAGTTAGAGGCCCTTTTGCCACTGTAACAGTTGTATCGCTTGTGTAACCCTTGTAAACTACACCAAAATCTAAGATTGAAAGTCCTTGATCAGGCCATGCTGCATTTGTATAACCTGGAAAGGCGTGAATTGCAAAACTTCTGGATGGTCCAGCTGCCAAAGTGTCAAAACCTGTTCTTTCGCAACCATAATCACGGCAAACTTTTTCAATTAAAAGGGCAACATCGCTTTCTGTTTTAATCTGTCCGCTTTTAATTTTTTCTTCAATCTGATTAATTATGATATCTCCAACTTTTGCGGCTTCTTTTGTACATTCAATTTCATATTCATCTTTTTGAAGTCTTTGCTTAATTGAACAATTGTATAAACCATCTTCAATACAACGGCAGTGGTAGCTGTTCAACTTATCTACAAATTTCAAATATTCTGGGTAAGTTAGATAAGGTGGAAGTTCAACTTTGTTTACTTTTATTGCTTTGTAAGAATTTAATGCTGCTCTTACAGCATCATACTGATCATTTTTGTAGCGGGAATAAGGAATAATCTTATCTACAATAGAATTTTTTTTGGCAAGATTTTCGTCCCATGCTATCAAAACTGTAAAAGAATCTTTAAAAATTACCAGGATAGCATCTGAAGTGTGTCCTGAATAATATCTGATTGCAGGATCTCTGTGTTCTTCATTGTCTATAAAAACAATGGCATCAGTTTCTTCCTGACAAGCTGTAATTGATAGATGAGCAACTCTTTCTTTATAAATGTTTTTTAAGTCTTCTTTACTGTATTCTTTCATTCTTTAAAGATAATAAACTTTATCTATATTTACAATTAAGTTTAAAAAAAACTTATAAAGCCCGAAATTCCAGGGCTTCCGCATTATAAACAAAAATCCGATTTTTTGGCTCCCAGTCACGGTT
>CAMGTC010000030.1 GCA_946061765.1 uncultured Treponema sp. | reverse complement strand
TTATTAATTGCAACAATCAATGCTTCCAAAATGTGCATCTTATGTCTTGCAACTTTTAAATCATAAATTGTACGACGAGTAATAACTTCATCACGATGATTAACAAAGTGAGCAATCAACTGTTTAAGTGTTAAAATTTCTGGCTTTAAGAAAGTCTGTGGAAGAGAAAGATAACCTTTTTCTTCATATCTTGGACTTGCACCTTCTTTTACCTGTGGTACCAAGGCAAGATTTATTACACCAAAATTTGACTGTAAATCTGTTTTTGCAAAAAGTTGATTAAGAACAATTTTTGTGATTGCACCGCGTTTAAGATCTACTACAAGACGCATACCTGAACGATCTGAAGATTCATCGTTGGCATTTGTAATACCTTCAATCTGTTTATCACGAACAAGTTCTTTTATTCTCTTAATTATATTTGTTGTATTTACACCATAAGGAACTTCTGTAAATACAATTGATTCACGACCATGTTTATCGGTTTCGATTGTAAATTTTGAACGAATTACAATTTTACCTCGTCCGCTTGTATAAGCCTTTTTAATTCCTGATGTACCGTAGATAATTCCACCAGTTGGAAAATCTGGACCTTTAATGTAAGTCATCAAATCTTCAACAGAAATATCTGGGTTATCAATATATGCTGAAATTGCTGCAGCTACTTCTCGTAAGTTGTGAGTTGGCATATTTGTTGCCATACCAACAGCAATACCTGTTGTACCATTACAAAGTAAAAATGGAAATTTTGCTGGAAGTACTGAAGGTTCAACATGTTCGTCATCAAAGTTTGGAACCATATCAACTGTGTTTTTATTGATATCTGCTACCATTTCTTCGGTGATTTTTGACATCTTAGCTTCGGTATAACGATAAGCAGCGGCGGGGTCACCGGCGATTGTACCAAAGTTTCCCTGTGGAGTTACTGTTGTATATCTTTGAGCAAAATCTTGTCCAAGACGTACAAGTGCATCATAAACTGAAGCATCACCGTGTGGATGATATTTTCCAAGTACTTCACCAACGATTGTCGCACATTTTTTAGTTTTTCCGCTTGAATTCAAATTAAGTGTATCCATAGCGTACATAATTCTTCGGTGAACTGGTTTTAAACCATCACGTACATCAGGAAGAGCTCTCTGTACAATTACAGACATTGAATAGTCTATATAAGCTTTTTTAACTTCATCTTCGATTGGAATTTTTATTACAATTCCACCTTCTTTTGTTTTAACTTCTTCTAACATTTTGTATATCCTAAAGAAAGATCTACTTTAAGCGACCTTATTATTTTAAATATCCAAATTTGCATAACTTGAATTGGCTTCAATGAACTCACGACGTGGTTCAACTTCTTCACCCATACAAACCGAAAAAATGTTATCTGCAGCCATTGCATCTGGAACAGTAACTACTCTCATTCGTCTGTTAGCTGGATCCATTGTTGTTTCCCAAAGTTGATCTCCATCCATTTCACCAAGACCTTTATAACGTTGAACATCTGCTTTTTCTCTAAGATCTCCAAGAGCCTCAAGAGCAGCATCACGTTCTGCATCTGAATAACAATAAACAGGTGGCTTTTTTCCAAGCTGAACTTTAAATAAAGGTGGCATAGCTAAATATACATAACCATTATGAATAAGCTCTGGCATATATCTAAAAAAGAATGTCAAAAGCAATGTACGAATATGTGAACCATCAACATCGGCATCGGCCATGATAATGATTTTGTGATACCTAAGTTTCGAAATATTAAAATCTTTACCAAAACCTGTACCTAATGTTGCAATTACAGGTTCAAGTTTATCATTGTTCATTACTTTTTCTGGACGAACTTTTTCTACGTTTAGCATTTTTCCCCAAAGAGGAAGAATTGCCTGTGTTTTAGGATCCCTACCCTTCTTTGCAGAACCACCAGCAGAATCTCCTTCGACTATGTATACTTCACACAATTCAGGATCTTTTCCAGAACAGTCTGCTAATTTTTCTGGAAGTCCAAAACTATCAGACATTGTCTTTTTACGCATATTGTCTTTAGCCTTACGGGCAGCAATACGGGCTTTAGCTTCGTCTATAGCTTTTTTAAGAATGATTTCCAAAACTGCAGGATTTTGTTCAAAATAAATTGTCAATTTTTCTTTTACAACCTGATCAACAATTGTACGAACTTCTGTATTACCCAGTTTTTCCTTAGTTTGTCCTTCAAATTCAGGATCTGGAACTTTCATGGAAATTACAGCTGTAAGACCAGAACTTAAATCTTCATAAGTAAGTTTTTCATCTTTGTCTAACTGCTTTTTAAGTTTTTCATTTGAATCAAGAAATTTATTTAATACAAAACGAATAGCACTTTTAAAACCTTCAAGATGTGTACCACCGTCACGTGTATTAATGTCATTTACATAAGTATGAATGTTTTCTGAATAAGAATTGTTATAATGCATTGAGATTTCAGTAATTACATCATCTCTTGTTTCATTAATATAAATTGGATTTTCAGGAACAACATTTTTACCTTTATCAAGATTTTTTACAAATTCATTTATACCACCAACAAACTGTAAAATTTCTTCTTTAGGCTCTTCCAGGCGTTCATCTCGGAAAGTTATTTTTATTCCAGAATTCAAAAATGCTAATTCACGAAGTCTTTCTTTTAAAACATCATAATCATAAGTTGTAGTTTCTGTAAAAATAGTTGCATCAGCTTTCCAACGAATTGTTGTACCGTGTTCATTTGTATCACATTTTTCTATCTGTTCAACTTTTGTTTTTGGAATACCCCGCTGATATTTTTGCTGATAAACAATACCATCACGTTTTACTGTAGCTTCCATCCAGTCTGAAAGAGCATTTACACAAGAAACACCAACACCATGTAAACCACCAGAAACTTTATAAGAACCCTTATCAAATTTACCACCGGCATGTAATCTTGTTAAAACCAATTCAAGGGCTGAAATATGTTCTGTTGGATGAATATCTACAGGAATACCACGTCCATTATCTTCTACTCGGACAACATCATTTTTTTCCAATGCAACAATAATATTGTCACAGAAACCAGCCATTGCTTCATCAATTGAATTATCAACTGTTTCATATACCAGATGATGAAGTCCACGAGGACCGGTAGATCCAATATACATACCTGGTCTTTTACGAACTGCTTCGAGTCCTTTTAAGACCTGGATATTACCAGCATCATAACTATTAGACATTATTTTTTCCTTTTTTTGATTTTTTTTAAGAGTAATTGTTGGATTTTTTCCCCTCAAATTCCAACAAAATAAATAACATTATAAGGAAACATTTTACATCAAAAATATCGAAAGTTCAATAAAGTAAAGAAACTAACCAGGGCTTCCTCATTATAAACAAAAATCCGATTTTTTGGCTCCCAGTCACGGTTGCGTGATTCAAAACCGCGCAATAATGCGCTACACGCTTTTTGTGGTATATAAACTATTGAACTACCGCTTCGCAGCAGCCACAAAAAGAGCCTTTTTGAACCACGCCCCGCTCCTTCGCACCAACATTACGGAAAAGCGTTTATATTGCGGAAGCCCTAAGAAACTAACAAGTGTTAGTTATAAAAAGAATTCATTTTTTCTTGAAGAAATTCTAGAAGTTTAGGATAATAAAAAGACTATGTACGAAGAAGCTTTTCAATATGCAATGAATGAATTACATGAATATTATAAGTCTCAAAATCAGGAAGAAATATATAATATTTGGTTTGTAAATTCTGATATCAAATATGTTAGTGACACAACTGATAGTATTACTATATCTGTAAAAACAAATTTTTTATTGCAAATAATTTCAACAAAAGGATATTTATCAGAATTAGAAAATAAATTAAGAGAAATTTTGAATCAAAGCAATTTTAAATTAAATTGCATAGTTGATAATAAACCTGCAGAAAATAATAACGCCACTCAAGAAGTTAAATTAAATTCTGACGAAACAAAATCTGTTGAAGAAAAAATAATTGAAAATCAAGATAGTTCAGAAGAAAAAATAAAAGAGGAAAAAAAATCTGAGCCTGTATTTGAAAAACATCCTCTTTTACTAGAAAAATATACTTTTGATTCTTTTGTTCCCGGAGAAAATTGTGATTATGCTTACAAAGCATCTTTAGCTGTAGCAGAAAATCCAGGTAAAAAATACAATCCAATTTTGATTTACGGTGGTTCCGGTTTAGGAAAAACTCACTTAATGCATTCAATTGGAAATTATATTTATAACCACGGTGGAAAAAAATTAAAAATTTATTACGGTTCAGCTGAATCATTTACAAATGAATTTACAAATTCTTTATCTTCTAAAAAAGCTCATGATTTTAAAGAAAAATATAGAAATCTTGATGTTTTACTTTTGGATGATATTCACTTTTTAGACAATAAAAAGGGAATTCAGGAAGAATTATTCTATACTTTTAATGCTCTTCATGAAAAAAATGCCCAAATGGTATTTACTTGTGATAGACCTTTAAAAGAAATCCAAAATATGACAAATCGTCTTGTAAGTAGACTTTCAAATGGATTATGTATTGATATTACAATTCCAAATTATGAAACTCGACTTGCAATCTTAAATAAAAAATGTGAATTACTAAATAAACAACTTGATCCTCAAATTCTGGATTATATTGCAAGCAATATTGAAACAAATGTAAGAGATTTGGAAGCAGCTTTAATGACTTTAATAGGTTATTCTGAATTAGTTGATAAACCATTAAGCCTTGAATTAGCCAAAACTCAATTAAAAGATATTATTACTAATTCAGTAGAAAATGTTTCTTTGGAAACTATTGAAAAAGTAATTGCAGAAAATTACCAGATTTCTGTATCTGAGTTAAAAGGACGTAATAAAACTAAAAAATTTATTATTCCCCGACAGATTGCAATTTACATAGCAAGAAAAATCACTGAAATTTCTTATACAGAATTAGGTGATGAATTTGGAAAAGACCATTCAACAATTATGTATAATTACCAGAAAATTGAGGATGAAATAAAAGTTAATCCTATTCTGGATCAAAAAATTGACTTATATATTAAGCAGATAAAAAGTTACAAGAAGTCTTAAATATAAGTTCATATTTTGTGGATAAACTGTTCACAATTGTTTAGAATGTGTAAAAGTGGATAAATTGTTAAAAAATTTCAATATTTTATTAACAGTTTAAAGTTATATAAAATAAAGATTTAGATGTTTTATTAACATTTCCACAGACCTTATTATTATTACTATTAAATTTAAGAATTTAATAATATATAAAGTGTGTTAAAATTTGGAAATCTTTTTTGATTTTCTTTAAAAAATATAAAAGTAAGAAATTTTGATAAATAATGGTTTATCAGATTTACAGGAGTAAAAAATGAAATTTACATTTGATAGAGATGCAATGATAAAAGAAATATCAATTGCACAGGAAATTATTACAAATAAAAGTCCTATTTCAATACTTTCTAATATTCTTTTGATTGCAGAAAATAATCAATTAGTAATCAAAGCTACAGATTCAAAAGTAAAATTTACAACAACTATTCCTGTAGATATTCAAGAAGAAGGAAGAACAACAATTTATTGTGATAAGTTTATGAGTATTCTTTCTTCTTTACCAACTGGAGAAGTTGAATTTTTACAGGAAGATATTGGAGTTGTAATTAAACCTTTTTCTAAAAAAGTAAAATTCCAGCTTAAGAGTCAGGCAAGTGATAAATTTCCTGAAATTGGTACTTCTGAAAATATTTCTTTCTTTGAATTCCCTGCAAAAGATTTTAAAGAATTAATTAAACATACAGTTTTTGCAGTTTCTGATGATCCAAACAGATATTTTATGGCCGGTGTTTATTTTGAAAAGAAAGATGATAAATTAGTTGCAGTTGCAACAGATGGAAGAAGACTTTCTTGTATTAAAAAAGAAGGATTAAATGTACCTGATTTTAATCCTTCTATTGTGCCTGTAAAAATCTTAAATTGTGTTGCAAAACATGCTCCTGACGAAGGAAATATTAAAATTTCTTTTGTGGATAAATCACTCTTTGTAAAATTCTTAAATCTTGAATTTTCAACTGTTTTTGTAGATGGACAATTTCCTAAGTATGATAGAGTAATTCCTGATAATTTAAATGCAAAATTTCAGGTAAATAAAGCTGATTTGGATGCCGCTCTTAAAAGAACTGCAATCATGGTTGAAAAGAAAGTTAATAAAATTATATTTAAGATTTCTTCTGGCGTTTTAAAACTTATTTCTCCTGAATCTGAAATTGGTACTGCAGACGAGGAAATTCCTTGTAGATATGATGGTCAGAATATTTCTATGGCATTTAATTATAATTATGTAACAGATCCAATTAGAGTTATTGATTCTGAAAATTTAGTATTTGAATTTAAGATTGGTGATAATCAGATTGGTGATGAAACAAATATTATAACAGCGGTAATTTTGCATGGAGAATCGGCTGGTGATTACTTACATGTAATTATGCCAATGACTTATTAATGCCTTTTTTATATCAAACTTTTTACAATTTCCGTAATATAAAAAATGATACAATAGACCTTTCTAACCGGGAGGTCTATTTTGTTGGTGAAAATGGTCAGGGAAAAAGTAATATTCTTGAATCACTTTATTATGCTTCTTACGGAATAAGTTTTAGAACACATATAGATTCTCAAATAATAAAAAACGGTGAAAAAAATTTTAGTATTAATTCACTTTATAAAAAAAGCGAAAATGATACTCAAAAAGTAACTGTAATTTATGAAAACGGAAAAAAACGTATAGAAAAAAACGGTAAAAAAATTCAGGACAGAAAAGAATTAATAAATACAATTCCGTCAATTCTTTTTAGTCACAGTGATTTAAAATTTGCTACTGGAGAACCGGAATGTCGTCGATTTTTTGTTGATCAGTCTTTAACTTTATTTGATTCAGCTTATATTGACGATATGAGAAATTATAAAAAAATCCTAAAAAGTAGAAATGCTATTTTAAAAGATCATGATTATTCTATGATTGATGTTCTTGATCAGCAGCTTGCTCAATATGGATTGATTATTCAAAATAAAAGAAAAATTGCCATTTTTCAGTTTAACCAGATATTTGGAAAAATTTTTGAAGAAATTACTGGAATATCAGGTCTTTCAATTCATTATAATCCTTCCTGGAAAGATAAAATTGATGAACAAGGAAGTCATTTTCCTAAACAGGAAGATATTCTAGAAGTACTTTATAACCGCCGCGATAATGATAAATACCTGGAAACAACTATGTCCGGGCCACATCGCGATAAAATTAATTTTGTAAAAGATAAAACTTTATTTATTCCAACAGCTTCTACAGGTCAGTGCAGATTAATTTCATTATTGTTAAGAGTAGCACAATCTGTTTATTACACAAGACAAACTGGATTAAAACCTGTTTTACTTATGGATGATGTACTCTTGGAATTGGATCCTGATAAGAGAGCAAAATTGACAGCAATGCTCCCAGAATATGATCAATTATTCTGTACATTTTTGCCTGGAGAACCATACGAAAGATATAAACATAACTCTACAAGAATTTATAAAATCAAAGAAGGTGAATGGTATGATTGATGATAGCAAAATTATTTCTTCACAGGAAATGATTCAGCATGTAATTGATTTTTCGTCTATAAATCCTGAATCAAGAGAATTACCTTCGGCTTGGAAAAAGGTAGTTTCAAACATTGGAAAAAATAAAAATTCAAATGATGAAGAATATGAAATTTCTTTGGGAGAAAGAATTGCTGGAAATTCTCATGTAGTAGATTTAAAAAACGGAGTTGTTTTAGTTGAAGCAAATCATTCTGGGTGGATTCAATACTTAAGAATGTACAAAAATTTTATTATAAAAGGTTTGAAATGGGCACTTCCAAATTTAAAAATTGAAGATTTAGCTTTTAGAATTGCAGGAAGTCAGGCAAAATTAAGCGATCAATATGAAGATCTTGTAAAAAAAGAAAAAGAAAAGCTTTATCAGAAGTTTTCAAAAGAAGAGGAAATTTTAGAAAATTTTTCGGGTTCTAAAGCACCTAGTTCAAATTCCACAAGCAAAAATGATATGAATAAGAATTCTTCACAAAAGTTACCTCCCGAGCTGAATGATATTTTTGAAAGAATAAAAAAGGACATGCTTGAAGAAGAAAAATCTATTAAATAATGGACTTTTGTTTATAAGGCGGAAGCCCTGTGGGTACATTGACCAATTAAAAAAAATAATGTAAATTTGGTTACTATTCTTAAACTCATTTTAAGTCAGAAAATTATTTTTTTTATATAAGGAGCTTTTCAATGAAAAGAACATATCAACCAAGTAAAGTAAAGCGCAATAGAAAATTTGGATTCCGCGCTCGTATGGCAACTAAAGGCGGACGTAAAGTTCTTGCAAGAAGACGTGCTAAGGGCCGTGCAAAACTTACAGTTTCTGATGAAAAGAAGAAGTACTAATTTCTAGGGATGGAAACAGATTTAATAAAAACGGGATTTTTTACTCGACAGGAAAGAATAAAAAATCCCGCTACATTTAAAAAACTGTTTAAAAGTGGGAAAAAGATAAGTATTCCTGGAGCAAAATTATTTTATTTAGAGAATAATTTGGGAATAAACAGAGTTGGTTTTCCTTTGATTCGTGGATACGGTAACGCAGTCGAACGGAACTTATCAAAAAGATACAGCCGAGAAGTCTATCGTTTAATTAAATCACATCTGAACACCGGTTTCGATATGTTAATTTTAATATATCCCGGAAATGATTCGTTCCACTCACGATGTGATCAAATTCGTTTGTTATGTGAAAAGGCAGGATTAATAAAACATCAATGAAATGGTTAAAAGTTTTTTTAACTAAGTTTTTGTGCATATTAATTCGTATTTATCAAATTTGTATTTCTCCCTTGCATCGTCCTTGTTGTCGATTTACACCAACATGCTCTGTATATGCAATTGAAGCAATAAGTAAATATGGTCCATTTAAGGGCAGTCTTTTAGCAATTAAGCGAATATTCAAATGTAATCCATTTCATGAAGGCGGGTACGATCCGGTTCCGTGAAAAATTATTAATTAGGAGCAGTAATCATGGATAAAAATACCATAATTGCGATTGTGCTTTCTACAGTAGTAATTGTTGTTGCTTTTGTTTTACAGCCAATAATTTTTCCAAACACAAGAAACGCAAATTATCAGGCTACAGAAACAGTAGAGAATACAGAAAATTTCAATACTTCAGAAGAGCTTTCTAATTCAATTTTGACTGTAGATAATGCAAGTGGAATTGAAGAATCTGAAGATAATCAGGAAATTATACCTGAAGAAAATTTTGTTGTTCAGACAGATTTAGCAAAAATTGTACTTACAAATAAAGGTGGAGATATCATAAGCTATGAATTGATTACCCACCAGGATTTAGATACAGGACGAGGAATAGAACTTTCGGACAATATAAGTGATTTTAATAGAACTGCATCACTTGCTTTGGGACCTGTTGATTCAAAAATTATTAACGATGTTTTTGAATCAAAAAAGATTGATGATTATACATACTTGTTTACAAAAAAATATGTAAAAGATGGAAAATCATTTATTCTTGGTAAACGTTATACTTTTATGCCTAAAGAATACATGTTCAAACTTGATGTTCTGATTCACAGTGATGAAGAAATTAATTTTGATAATGATGGTGTTTTTTATACAATCAGAACTTCACCACAAATTGGACCTCACTATGATCCAAAGAAAAATAGATACGAAAGCCGACAGTTTGTTGCATTTGGTGGAAATAAATACAAAAGAACTAATCTAGCTACAAATCAATTTAAAAGATACGACAAAGAGTTTATTTGGAGTGGTATTGCTGGTAAATACTTTGTTGAATTAATCGTTCCAGAAAAATCAGATATTATTAATTCTGGTTTTTATTCTACCCAGATTGAAGTTAATGATTATTCAAATGCTCAGGCTTTAATTGAACGTAAAGCATTTAAAGGAAACGATATTACAGATACTTATTATTTTTATTTTGGACCAAGAAATAATAAAGATTTAAAACGCTATAATGTTGCAGAAGAAAATGGTTGGGGTTTTGGTGGCCGAAAACTTACAGAGTGTATTCAGACAAGCGGTTTATTAAACTGGCTTGAAGTTGCTTTAAAGTACATTCTTGAACTTATAAACAAAGTTGTTCATAACTGGGGTGCCTCAATCATCATTATGACAATCATCTTAAAATCTGCACTTTTCCCACTTTCTAAAAAACAATCAATGGGAACTCTTAAAATGCAGGAAATTCAGCCAAAAATTCAGGCTATTCAGGAAAAATATAAAAATGATCAGCAGAAACTTCAGATAGAAACTCAGAAGTTGTATAAAGAAGCTGGTTATAATCCTGCATCTGGTTGTCTTCCAATGATTTTACAGATGTTGATTTTAATTTCTATGTTCAATCTCTTTAATAACTACTTTGAATTCCGCGGAGCTATGTTTATTCCAAAGTGGATTCCAGACCTTTCTACTGGTGATAGTGTAGCAACCTTAAAATTCAATCTTCCTTTGATTGGAAATCAGATTAGAATTTTACCAATTATTTATGTAGTTGTTCAGATTTTGAACGGTATTGTTACACAGTTTGGAGGAATGACTTCATCAAACGGTGGGAATAATGCTTCTATGAAGTTTATGACCTACGGTTTACCACTTTTATTCTTCTTTATGTTCTATAACGCACCTGCAGGTTTGTTACTTTATTGGACAGTATCATCTATATTCCAGATTGGACAGCAGATGATTATTAATAAAATCATGAAGGATAAAAAAGCCGAAATGAATTTTGGAAAAAAGGATGAAAATAGAGTTCTTCCTCCAAAAGCAAAGAAGGCTTCAAAAAATAAAACTTCAAATGGCAAAAAGCTAAACAAAAAATTATAAGTTACCAGTTTGAATTTTAATATGAGACAGGTAATTTAAGGAGATATACTTAAAATGACTTACGAATATGAAGGTAAAACAGAAAAAGAAGCTATTGAATTAGCAGCTAATGAACTTGGTCTTGAAAGAGATCAATTTGATGTTGAAATTCTTGAAACTCAGAAAAATTCATTATTTAAGAAGGGATACGTAAAAATTAGAGTTCATACACTTGAAGATGAAAATTCTTCTCACAATGATTTTTCACAGGAAAAACATTCAAAGATTTATGCAGATCCACTTCCTCAGGATGAATTTGAAGAAAAACTAACAGATTTTATTCAGACTTTGGTTGAAAAAATGGGATATGAAGTAAAAGTTTCAATCACTTACAGAGAAGCAAAGAAACTTAACATTAAACTTGATTCTTCACACTCTTCTATTTTGATTGGACGTAAAGGAAAAAATCTGGATGCTATTCAGCTGTTAGCAAATATTTATGCCGGAAGACTTGGACACGAAGATGTACGTGTAATTTTGGATACAGAAAATTATAGAATTCGTCGTGAAGAAACTTTAGTACGTTTAGCATATACAACAGCAGATAAAGTACGTTCTTCAAAAAATTCTATTTTGCTTGAACCAATGAATCCTTTTGAAAGAAGATTAATTCACACAACATTAAATGATATTCCTGATGTAGAAACAAAAAGTGAAGGCGATGGAGTATATAAACAGGTTAGAGTAATTTATAAAGGCATTCGTTAATGAAAAAAAATTATTTAATTTTGTCACTGTTGATGATGAATTTTTTTACAGTAAATCTTTTTTCTGAGTCTGTTGATTCAAAAGTTAAGGCCCTGGTAAATGAAAAATATTACCAGGAACTTATCAAAAATGAAGTTGTAACAATTTATAGAGATGATGCTTCAAATGTTTTGGAATTATTACCAGAGTCAGCTTATTCTGAAAAAATAAAAGCGAATTTAATTAAAAAGTCTGAAAAAAATTATCCTTTTACTTATGAAGCTTTATATTTCAAGAATAAAAGTGATTTACTAAAATCTAGCAATTCATCAAAAAATGATATTTGCATAGATGATATTTCAAAAGTTTGTCGTTCAGTTTCAAAAATGCAGGGTATGACTTATTATTCAACAACCCGTAAAAAAGAAATGGTTCTTTATGATAGAACTTATATGATAGACGGACCTGATGGAGATAAAATTCCTGATCAAAATATTGGAAATGCTGACGGACAGGTTTCTTATTGTTTTCAGAATGATAGCAGTTTTGGTGAATGCCGATACAAATTAAATTATTATCAATCAGAAAACGAAATGATGGCAGTTTTTTCTAATATTGATACTTTAGGATTAGGGCCTTTTAAGGCAATTTATCCAGGTTGTATGACAATTAATATTTTAGTTCGTGATTTAGGTGAAAAAGTATTAGTTTATATTTGTTGTGATTTGGACAGTATAAAATTTCCAGGAATAAAAGGTCAAATTACAGATTCAATTTCATCAAGAATGGTTGCAGTCTATAATTGGTTTGTAAAGCAATTTTAAAATTGGGAGACTAAAGTGAATAGAATTAAAAAATTAATTTTTGGATTAACTTTTGGATTCTTAATGATTTCAATTGTATCTTGTAAAGAAAAATCTAAGGTAAATTCAAATATCAAATCCCAGGGGGACTACATGAAAGTTTTAGAAGGTAAAGAAGGTGTATTTGCTGTTCTTACAACAGAAAAAGGAGAAATAGTACTTGAACTCTTTTATAAAGAAACACCAATGACTGTTACTAATTTTGTTGGATTAGCAGAAGGTACTTTAGATGCTGCTAAAGGAAAAGCATTTTATGATGGATTGAAATTTCACCGTGTAATTTCAGATTTTATGATTCAGGGTGGAGATCCTCTTGGAAATGGAACTGGTGGCCCAGGATACAAATTCCCAGATGAGTTTGTTGATGGATTAATTTTTGATAAACCTGGAAAGCTTGCAATGGCAAACTCTGGAGCAAATACAAATGGAAGTCAGTTCTTTATTACACATGTTCCAACAGATTGGTTAAATTATAAACACACAATTTTTGGACAGGTTTTAGAAGGTCAAAGTGTAGTTGATTCAGTAGAACAGGACGATAAAATTATTTCAATAAAAATTATTCGCCAGGGAAAAGACGCCGAAAACTTTACTGCAAGTCAGGCCGATTTTGATAATTTGATTAAGGCTCAGAAAAAGTTAAATGAAGAAAGAGAAGCTAAAAAACTTGAAGCTGTAATTGCAAATTGTCAGAAAACTGATAATGGAATTTATTACCGTATAGAATCAAAAGGAAATGGAACAAAAGTTGGAGCCGGAAAAAAAGTTTCAGCTGAGTATAAGGGATATTTAGTTGATGGCACTTTATTTGATGCTTCAAAAGAATTCCACCCACAGGGACATGAACCACTTGAATTTATGACAGGTGCCGGACAGATGATTTCTGGTTTTGATCAGATGGTTCAGGATATGGAATATGGTGAAACAAGACATATTGTTTTACCACCAGAATTAGCTTATGGTAGCCGTGGATATCCAGGAGTTATTCCAGGAAATGCATATATTTGTTTTGATATAAAGATTGTAAAATAAATAAGACTATAGGGTAAAAGAGAAGGGGTTGTCCAAAAAGTTCGTTGCGTAGCGTCATTCCGAACTCGTTTCGGAATCTATGCACTGTATATAGCGTAGATGCTGAATCAAGTTCAGCTTGCCTATACTTATTGGTCAGTCCCTTTTTTCTCAAAATTAAATAACTGTATAAATTAATTTTCGATAATAGGGGCAACATCAAAAAGACTTTTTGTTGCTTCGTAAATTTTTCGGGCTACATGTGGATTATTCATTGTGTAAAGGTGAATACCAGAAACACCATGAGTTACTAAATCTACAATTTGGTCAATTGCATAAGCAATTCCTGCGTCTTTAATTGCATCAGGATGATTGTCGTAACGTTCCATCATATCTGTAAATTTTTTAGGTAAAACGGCATTTGTAAGACTTACCATTCTTTCGATTGATTTTTTGTTAGTAGCAGGCATAATACCGGCTTCAATTGGAACATTAATTCCTTTTATGATACATCTTTCTTGAAATCTATAAAATTTTTCATTATCAAAAAAGAGCTGGGATAATAAATGAGTTGCACCGGCTTCTACTTTTATTTTTAAACCCTCCAAATCATCGTATATAGTTTGAGATTGAGGATGTAATTCAGGATAGCAGGCTGCAAGAATATTAAATTTTTTACCGTCCTTTCTATTTTCATCATATTCTTTAATAAAAGTTATTAAATCTGAGGCGTGAGGAAAATCGTTACAATTTTCTTTTCCCTCAACTTTATCTCCTCTAAGTGCAAGAATATTTTCAATTCCAGCTTCTCTAAATTGATCAAGACAATAACGTGCATCATCTTTTGTCATGTTAATACATGGCATATGAATTACAGATTCTACATGGCATTGATCTTTTATTCGTTTTGCAATAGCCAGAGCATTTTCGCAATTTTTACTTCCTCCGGCACCAAAGGTAGTTGAAATAAAATCTGGTTTTAAATCTCTAAGGTCATTTAAAGTATTGAAGATAGTATCAATAGGCATATTCTTTTTAGGAGGAAATACTTCAAATGAAAAAATGGTTTTATTCTTAAAAGTTACTTCGTTTATCATTTATTAACCTCTGGATATTTTTCTTGAATTATATGAATTTTTGAGTGATTTTAGAAGATGTATTTTTAGATTTTTTTGGGTGGAATGATGGGGGACAGACCCCGGAGTTGGGGGACAGACCCTGAACTCGGGGGGACAGTTCTCAGGAGTGAGTGGGGACAGACCCCGGACTTTGGGGACAGTTCTCAGGAGAGAACGGGGACAGACCCCGAACTCAGGGGACAGTTCTCAGGAGAGAACGGGGACAGACCCTGAACTCGGGGGGACAGTTCTCAGAAATGAGTGGGGACAGACCCCGAACTTGGGGGGACAGTTCTCTGGAATGAACGGGGATATACCTCGAACTTGTGGGACAGTTCTCTGGAATGAACGGGGACAGACCCCGGACTTTGGGGACAGTTCTCAGGAGAGAACGGGGACAGACCC
>CAMGTC010000029.1 GCA_946061765.1 uncultured Treponema sp. | reverse complement strand
CACTGGTAATATTTCCAGCATTGTAATCAACAATTCCTATCATGGGATTAATTTATCAAAGTAGGGCATTTAATTCAATAAAAGTAGAAAATTTATAAAAAATAATTTGAAAAATTTGATAAAAAAATTCATCTGGGACAATTAATAGGTATGGAAGAAAATAAATTTGATCTTGACCCGGAGGAACTCTATTCTGAGGATTTGATTTCTCGGCAGGCCTTTGAGAAATTTGGAATAAAATACATTTTTCCTTGGCAGAGGCTGGTTGTATCGAATATTTTAGAGGCTATTGAGTATCATTCTTTGATTGAGGAATTGGATGAAGTTGGCCGGAAAAAGTTCCAGGCAGAAAATTCTGATTCGTTTTGTCTGGGCAGGCAGATTGTTTTACTTCCGACGGGAGCTGGAAAATCCTTGTGTTTTCAGTTGCCGGCTTTGATTTTGGATGGACCTACACTTGTGATTTATCCACTCCTGGCTTTGATGACAGATCAGCAGAGAAGAATGGAAGAGGGAAGTTTAAAAAGTGTTTTGTTTCGAGGTGGACAATCAAGAGAAGAAAGAGAGTCGAATTTTGAGAAGTTAAAACAGGGAAAGGCTAAGATTATTCTTGCAAATCCTGAGGTGCTTGAAAGTGATGATCTTTTGGAAGAATTGAAAACTGTAGGAATAAAGCATATTGCAATTGATGAAGCTCACTGTGTTTCTGAATGGGGAATGACTTTTAGAAAGAGTTATTTGAATTTAGGAAAGGTGATAAAGAAACTTAATCCTCCGGTGATTACTGCTTTTACTGCGACGGCTTCGCCAGAAGTTTTGGCAAATGTAGCGGAAATCTTGTTTGATGGAGAAGCTCATATTGTTAGAAGCGAAAGTGACAGACGTAATATTATTTACTTTGTGACAAAAGCTGCTGCAAAGAAAAAAGAAGCTTTGAGATTGGTGAAGACAGAATTGCATCCCATGATAATATTTTGCGGTACAAGAAATAAATCGGAAGATATGGCACGCGAAATTAATATGTGTTATGGAGATGGTTCGGCTATGTTTTATCATGCTGGTTTGGAGAAAGCTGAGAAAGATTTTGTGGAACACTGGTTTTATGATTCAAAAGACGGGGTTTTGTGTGCGACATGTGCTTATGGAATGGGAGTTGATAAAAAAGATATAAAAACTGTAGTTCATCTGGAAGTTTCGGCCACGGCAGAGGCTTACATTCAAGAAGCAGGACGTGGAGGCCGCGATGGCAGTATTGCTAAAGCGATTTTAATTTGGAGTCCTAAAGATTCTCTGAATTTTTCGGCCTTTAAGTCTGATTCAAGAGAGGCGGCACTAAAGAAGTTTGCTGAGACAGAAGATTGTAGAAGACAGGTTCTTTTAGATGCGTTGGGTGCAGAACAGGCGGTTTGTAGTGGATGTGATTTGTGCGATGCAAAGAAGTTTAAAACTGAATTGAAAGAAAAATGGGATACTTATCCTGTAAAAGGTTTTCGCTCTTTGGGGTATAAACATGATCTTAAAAAATGGAATAAAAAGAAATCTATTGTGGATTATGAATATGCTTTGGAATTGGTAAAAAATCACAGGAATTATTTTACACAGGAAAGTTTGGAATCTGAATTGATAAAAAAAATGAATGAAGAATCCAGAAAATTTTGTGAAAAAAATATCTGGAACCACGCAGATTTTGCGGACGTGTTTTCTCAGTTAAAAGAAAAAGCTTTAATTCTTGATGGTGGTTTTTTCTGGAAAAAGAAACTTAAAATTAATAAAAGAATTAATTCTTAGTTTTTTAAGCATCTTTCTCACTCATGTCAACTCTTGGTTCTGTTGGTTCTTGTTTTTTTGGTGCAGGCGCTGCTGCTGGCTTTTTTATTTTTGGAGTTTTATGTTTTTTGGAATAATTTACGATAAAGTTTGCAAAGGTAATCACTAATATCATGGCAATTGTTGTTCCAATCACCTTTGGGTCTTTGAGTACTTTAAAAATTATAGAAATCATTTCACTGGTTTTCATATTATGTTTATCGGAAAATTATGTAAAAAGGATAATCTTATCTGCAGGTTAATATTTTATGCTTTTGTATGCTTTTTAAGTGGCCGAAAATTAAAAAAATATTAATGTAATTTATAGGATTATATGTATGAAAAAAATATTTGTAATTTTGTGTATATTATCAGCTTTTAGTCCGTTTTTTGCAAAAGATAAAGGAGTTCTTTTTGAATTCAGGCAGAAAAAAGGAGAATCCTCTGTACATGTTTCAACTATTGAAGAAGAGGCCTATTTTAATGGTTTTTTGAATAATCGAGCCGAGATTGTAAATAGAGTTTCTACAACTGTTTTAGAAAATCAAAAAGATGGTTCAGCAAAACTTCACACCGAATATATGACTACAGAAAATTATCTTATGAATCAGTCCGGTCGTCATCTTTCTTGGGGAGAAGAAGATTCGGTAGATATTTATCGTAAAAAAAATGGGGAACTATATGAGTCGGATAACGATTTTTTGCCAACCGTAAGGGGAGTTCCAGTATTTCCAGAAAAGCCAGTTCAACTTGGAGAAACATGGACAGCCGAAGGAATGGAAGTTCATGATTTGAGAAAACTTTTTAATATGGACGAGGCAGTAACAATTCCTTTTGTTGCAAAATATAAATATTCCTATGATGAAGAAGTTAATGGGCAGATTTTAAATGTAATTGAGTGTTCTTATGAATTTTACCAGGAATATACAAGAAAGCCTTCATCAAAATCAACTTTTGCCGGAACAATGGGCTTTGCAAAACAATTAATCTACTGGGATGCCAAAAAAGGGGACCTGGATCATTATAGTGAAGAGTTTCAGATAAGATTAATTGATATATATGGAAATACCTATGAATTTACAAGCAGGGCTCATGGAGAAGTAATTGAATATAAGTCGATTAATGATGACGATAACGTAAAAAAAATCCAGAAGTCGGTGGATAAATTGAATCTAGATAATATTTCAGTAAAAAATGGAGAAAAAGGACTTACAATTTCTCTGGAAAATATTCAGTTTGAAGCAGATTCAGATAAACTACTTCCTGGTGAAAAAATTAAATTGGAAAAAATTGGTGAAATTCTAAAGGAATTTTCAAATGATTTGCTAATTACCGGTCATACTGCTTTACGTGGCTCTGCAAAAGCAAGACAGATTCTGTCGGAAGAAAGAGCTGAATCTGTTGCATCTTATCTTGAAGAACTTGGAGTTAGAGATCAGTACCATATTTTTATTCAAGGAAAAGGTGGCACTGAACCTGTTGCTTCAAATGATACTGAAGAAGGTAGAAGTAAAAATCGTCGTGTTGAAATTACAATTATGGATTAAGAAATGTTAGAAACAATAAAAAATTTATTTGACAGCACTCAATCATTTTTATTTTTCTTACTCTCTCTCTTATTTTTTCTGCTTTTGATTATTCAAAAAATTTCTTTTATGAAAAAAAGTCGCAATTTAAGGAAAGATGCAATCAAAAGATCAAAAGCTGTTATTGGTGGACAGGTGGCAGAACAAATTGCCCCATTACTTCCTGATTTTCCAAGTCCTCTTGCTGATGCAAGGTTTATTGGTAAGCCAGTTGATTTTATTGCTTTTCCGGGGCTGGAAGAATCTGATAAAGTAAAAGAAATTCTTTTAATAGAAGTAAAGACTGGTAATTCTGCCTTAAGTGAAAGGGAAAAAGAAGTTCGCCGTGCTGTAGAAGAGGGGAGGGTAAAATATAAAGAATATAGAATTTAATAAAAAAGGCTGTCTGAATTAAGGTAAGAAATTAACCCTATTTAGACAGCCTTATTTATAAATATGTGCTTCTTAATTAGTCAGATGTAAAGCGGATATTTTGCCAGATATCATTATATTTGTCTAAGCCTTCGGCAATATCCATTTTAAGCTGACAATTGTCCATCTGTTTTGCATCGTAGAGTGGGGTTGTTTTCATATACTGTTCAGCTTCAGGAACGATGTAACATGGGAAATTGAAGAAATCAAGGAACATTGCATAATTTTTTGGTTCAAGAATGTAGTTGATGAACTTAAGAGCTAATTCATAATGTTTTGAATCTTTTAAAATCATCATGCTGTCTACATAAGATGGGCCGCCGTTTTCTGGAATCCAGAAATCAATTGTTTCTTCCCATTTATCTTCTGGAACTTCTCCGTAAACAACTTCTGCATATCCCTGACAAAGCCAGAAATCTCCACTTGCAAAATTCTTTCCAAAACCTTCAGCATCAAATTTTACAAGATTTGGTTTCCAGTTGTTAATAACTATGTCGGCTGCATTCTTTAATTCTGTATCATCCAAAGAATTTACAGAGTTTCCATTCATTACTAAGGCATCACCTAAAACTTCACGCATATCATCCATCATTGTTGCATGACCATGGAATCTTGTGTCTGCAAAAATATTCCATGAACGGTCATAATCCCAGTCAACTTTTGTCTTATTTACACTAATTCCTGCAGCTCCATAATAATAAGGAACAGCATATTTCATTTCTTGATCATAAACAGTTTTTTTCAGCATTTTTGGATTTACATATTTACTGTTAGGAATTTTTGAAAGGTCTAATTCACGAACCATCCCCTGAGAAATCATGATAGAAGCATAATCCTGAGAAGGAAAAACGATATCGTACCCTTTAGCACCAGCTCTGAGCTTAGAATACATTTCTTCGTTAGAAGCGTAGTTATCAATCTTAACTTTTACGCCAAAATCTTTTTCAAAATTAGCAACTACGTCTTCTGGAGTGTAATAAGTCCAGTTGTAAAGATACAATGTCTTATCATCTTCTTCTTTACAAGAGATAAGACCCAAGGCAGAGACAATCATAGCAACTGCTAAAACAATTTTTGTGGAAAGCTTTTTCATTAAAGTTTCCTCCAAATAAAAAGTTTTACCACGGTTTTTCTTAACAACCGCGGGGTTTTTACCGTCAATGACGGGGATTATCATTTTTAGATTATCGTGAAGCTGCAAAAGATTTTAATCCATTGCGAAGTATTATTGTAATGGCACAAATAATGATTATCAGAACAAAAGATAAAGCATTAATGACAGGACTTACACCAAAACGAATCATAGAATAAACGTAAATGGGTAAAGTTGTACTTCCAGGTCCGCTTACTAATGATGTAATAACATAGTCTTCCATAGACATTGTAACACTCATCATAAAACCCGAAAGAATTCCCGGCATAATTGCAGGAATAATTACTTTGAATAAGGTTTGAATTTCTGTTGCACCTAAATCATGACTTGCTTCTATAATTGAATAGTCAAATTCATCAACTCGGGCACTTACCATAAGATAAACGAATGGAAGACAGAAAGTTGTATGTGCAATAAAAATTGTAAATAATCCAAGAGAAAGTTTTACTCCACTAAAAAAGATAAGCATGGAAACACCCATGATTACTTCTGGAAGAACCATTGGAAGAAAACTGATAGATTGAATGTAGTTTCTACCTCTGAATTTATACCAGCTGATTCCTATTGCAGCCAAAGTTCCCAAAATTGTTGCAACCAGGGAAGATGAAAGTGCAACTATAACAGTATTAAGAAGAGCCTGCCAGAGTGGTAAAGAATCTAAAATCAACTTTTCGTACCAGATAAAAGAAAAACCTGTAAAGTTAGTATCTTTTGAAGCGTTGAAAGAGAAGAAAACTACAACAAATAATGGTATGAATAAAAAGAATATTGTAGCCCATAAAATAAAAGTAGACATTGAAAAATGATTGTGTTTTTTCCATCTACGTTTAGCATGACGGGCGTTTTCGCTGTTTTTTGCCTTATGGGTAAAAATTCTAAAAGGATTTTTAATAACAGATTTCATTATTTTACAGCTCCTTTATCACCTAAGTTTATTGTGGAAACAATAGTTGGTCCTGCAATTCCAGTATCTTCCTTGTTTGAAGATTTTTTGAGATTTGCTTCTTTTCTGCTTGAAGTTAACATCCACAAAATTGCAAGCATACTGATAGCTGTAAGTACAAGGCTGAATGCTGATGCCAAAGGCCAGTTTCTTACTTTTTGTACCTGATCAACAATGATGTTTCCAATCATATAGCTGTCTTTTCCACCAACTAATTGAGGAACTGTATAATTACCAAAAATTGGGATAAATGTAAAAATCAAGGCTGAGATAATACCGCTTTTAATTCCTGGTAATAGAACCTGGAGCATAGATTGAGATTTTGTAGCACCTAAGTCGCGACTTGCTTCCAGAAGGCTAAAATCAAATCTGTCTACGGCTGTAAAAATTGGTAAAATGCCATAAGGTAAGTACATATAAATACTTACAAGAATTACAGCTCCCTGAGTGAACATGAATTTTGCAGGCTGGAACTGGTCATCTGGATTTCCAAAACCCATTTTATGGAATAGGTTAAAAAATAATAGTCCTATAGAGTTGATAATTCCGTTATCGCCTAAAATGGTCATCCAGGCAAAAATTCTTATAAGACTGTTTGTTAAAAATGGAATTATTACAAGGATTAAGAACAATGTCTGGTGTTTACTTCTTGCCATTGCATAACCACATGGCAGGGAAATTAAAATTGTAATTAAAGTTGAAACAACAGTAATCCACAGTGTTCTTAAAAAAATCTTTCCGTAAGCAGGTGAAAGCATCTGCTTGTATGCTTTAAGTGAGAATTCCCTTACAACGCCACCATAAACATCTCTTTTCATAAATGAATAACAAACGATGATTATGATTGGAACGATAAAGAAAACTGTAAACCAAAAGCCCATTGGCCATGCATAAGCTGGTCCCGGGTTTGCTTTTTTATATTTTGCGGCATTAGCTTTTGTTGCAAGTTTTAATTGAAAGCTTTTCCTTTCTTTTTTTATCTCTTTTTCCATTACAAGATTCCTATGAAACTTTTATACACTACTTGTTGATATCTTCAACGATGTAGCCATCATTAGCTGACCATGAAATATAAACAGTGTCTTTCCACTGAATCTCTGGGCCATCATCAAGATAGTTTGTGTGCTGCTTGAAAACTTTTACAATTGTGCCATTTTCAAGGCGTACATAGAATTTTGACTGGAAACCTGTATAAACAGGTTCTTCTACAATTCCTTTAAATACGTTGATGTCTAAACGACCATTAACATTTGGAATTTCAGTTGTAATACGAATTTTTTCAGGTCTAATTGTAAAGGCTACTTTCTGGCCTGGAGCTGTTGGTTCATAATCTGTAACAAGAATATTTTTATCTGCTTCTTTAGTTGCCTGTGTATCGCCAGGAAGTGGAGTTTGAATTCCTAAAGCAGGTGTGTTCAAAGTAACGTTGTATTCAGTTCCAGTTTTTCCCTGGTATGTAGAACAGTCTACAACTGTAGATTCAAAGAGGTTAGTTTCTCCAATGAACTGTGCAACAAATTGAGTTGCAGGGCTTTCGTAAATTTCAAATGGAGTTCCTACTTGAAGAACGTGTCCACTGTTCATTACTGCAATTCTATCAGAAACAGCAAGAGCTTCACTCTGATCATGAGTTACATAAATAAATGTAATTCCAATCTTATCATGAAGGGCATCAAGATCCAAAAGAAGATTTGCCCGAAGTTTTGCATCAAGAGCTGATAAAGGTTCATCTAAAAGTAAAACTTTTGGCTCGTTAATAAGGGCACGAGCAATTGCAACTCTCTGTTTTTGTCCACCAGAAAGCTGATTTGGTTTTTTATTTATATGCTGATCCAACTGTACAAGATGAACATATTCACGAACTTTTTTATCAATTTCGTCTTTTGGCAGTTTGCGAAGTTTTAATGGGAACGCAACGTTATCATAGACTGATAAATGTGGAAATAAAGCATAAGTTTGAAAAACTGTGTTTGAGTGTCTTTTATTTGGTGGAAGAGGAATAACATCTTTGTCATCAAATAAAACAACACCATCATCTGGAAATTCAAATCCAGCAATGATTCTAAGAAGAGTAGTTTTTCCACATCCAGAAGGACCAAGAAGTGAGAAAAATTCACCAGGCTTGATTACAAAATTAATGTCATCCAATGCGACAAAATCGCCAAACTTTTTTGATACGTGATCTATGGTAACCTGACTTCCTTTCAATTCAAGTAACCTCTTTACCTAAAAAAAATCACCGCCCATGCGAGCAGTGTCAAAAAATTAAATTCATTCTGTAAATCATAAAATGCAATATATCAGCCTTTGTGTCAATATAGTATTTAGAAAAAATAAAAAAAACAAAAGTATTTGATAAAATCTGCCGATAATAAGTGAGTAATACTGTATACTTTAAAAAAAAGGCTAAAAATATGTCTGATAAGAAGTTAATTGCAAGAAAATTTGTTCCTAAAGCTTATTATAAGATTTTTGACTGGGAATCTTATATTCCTGGTCAGGATTACAAAAAGCTTGAAGAACCTTACATTCAAAAAAATCCTCAGTCCCAGATTATTTCTGCTCAAGATTTGAATAAATTAAAGAGGGAACTTAAGAATACTCAGAAAATCAGCGCAAAAAGCCTTTCTGAATTAAAAAAAGGTCAGAATTTATCAAAATCAAATAAAATTACAATTAAAAATCATTCAGACAAAGATTTATATGCAGATTTTGTAAAAGAAGATAAAAAAGAAAAAAAGACTTCCGAAAAATCAATAATTCAGGAATTAACGGGGGATAGTGTAAAACTCTATCATTCAATTGGAGCAAAACTGATTGGAATTATTTCTTTACTCATGTGTATTGCCACAATGCTGATTACAGTTTTAGTTTCATATTTTATCTCTGCTGATACAAGAATAAATGCTGAGGAGAATAATCTTACAATTAACAGTAGGACTGCAGCCGACACAGAAAATCGATTAAATTCTGTTGTATCTTCTACCGGAATGTTCTTAGATTTACTCGAAAATTCCTATGATAATATTAATGAGCAGAAAAGAAATGCAGCTTTGTTTTTTGAACGAAATTCAGATATTATTGCTGTAATTTTGCCAGAAAGTGAAAGAATCTTCTATAATAATAAATATTTTATAAGTCATGAAATTAATGCTCTGGAAGTTCCTTATACATTTTTGTCTTATGAAGAAGAAAATCTTGATATGGCAAAGAATGGTGATTTTATAATGGATAATGTTTCTGCTATTTTTGGAAGTCCTGTAATTGCAATGGCTTTTCCAATTTATTCTTCTGCAAGAGATAAATCCATTTTGGTTGCCTATTCCTGCGAAGCTTTAACAGAATCTTATACTTCCGGCTCTATTAATATGTCTTTCCTTGTAAATAAAAATGGTCAGCTGCTTATTCATCCTGATTATAATTTAATAATGGAAGGGACTGATTATTCTTTTAATCCTGTTGTAAAAAATATGAATTCAAGCACTCTTGATAACAGTCAAATGAATTACGAGATTGAAGGTCAGGAATATATTGCAGCTTACAGAAAACTTAATACCGGAGATGGTGGTGTAATTACTTTGGTTCAGACTTCTGTTGTTCTTGAGGCCGTAAATGCTACTACCAGAAGAAATATCTATCTTACAATAGCAATTTTATTTGTTTCTATTATGATAATTTATTTCTTTGCAAAGACATTAAGTCATCCTCTTAAAAAACTTACAGATGTTACAAATGAAATTAATAGGGGTAATTTTAATACTGAACTTTTAAATGAATTGAATTTAAATCGTAAAGATGAAATTGGAATTCTTGTAAAAAGTACTAAAAATGAACAGAATATTTTAAATACCTTTACCAAGATGACAAATAAAGGTGTAACACAGGCTATTATCAAAAAAACAATTGATTTTGACCCTCACTTAAAAGATATTACAATCTTCTTTAGTGATATTCGTGGTTTTACCGCAATTTCCGATGGTTTTAAAAATCGTTTTGGCGAAAAATCTGCCGGAGAAATCATAGGCTTTTTAAATGATTATATGAGCCGTATGGTAAACTGTATTAAAATTTCAGGTGGTAATGTAGATAAATTTGAAGGTGATGCAATCATGGCCTGCTGGGGTGTTCTAAGAGATGACAGTCTGGCATACGAAAGTATGGAAGAAGGTAGCCCAGAATATGAGGTACTAAAAGCAATTCATGATAAACATGTGGTCGAAGATGCCTTGAGTGCAATAAAAGCAACAGTTGCAATGCGTTATTCTCTTGCAAAATATAATAAAGATGCACAAATATTTACAAAGGCTCATGAAAAAGAACCTCTGGCAAAATATAAACCTCATATAAGAATTGGATGTGGCTTGAATAGTGGTCGTGCTACAGTTGGTTTTATGGGGTCGGAAGATAAAATGGAATTTACATCAATTGGAGATGCTGTAAACCTTGCAAGTCGTACAGAAGCTTCAAATAAACCTTGTGGAACTGATATTTTAATTACCGAGGATACATATAATCTTCTAAAAAAGAATTATATCCGCTGCGAAGATAATAATTTTACGATAAAAGCAGAATACGCAGAAGATGAAATTATAGTTGAAATTATTCCTGTAACTTTTGAAGTAAAAGGAAAAGGAAAACAACACTTTTATGGCGTAGTAAATATGCCTCATTTTAATATTGAAAATTTCTTTAAAAAAGGAAATCCTGACTTTGTAATTGATGAAGATTGTGTTAATGTAATTGGTTCAAAGGGGCCAAAAACTTTGCATGAAGTCAGGACTATACTTGGAATACCGGAACCTGATTTTGGAGGAGTAAATCTTGATGAAGAAGAAAACAAAATCAAAATTCAAGCTCCATGATCTGATTTTTAGTATTCTTTGTATTAGTATAAGTGCCTTTTTTGTTTTTCTCTTTTGGAAAGATTTAAATTTATTTAGTACAAGAAATGATATAAATCAAATTGCGAGTATCTCATTCAAGCATAAAATTGCCCAGCGAAAATTTAACGACAGGGTAGTTTGGGAACGTTTGCAAAAGCATGCTCCTTTGTACAATAACGATACAATTCGTACAGCAGATTTATCTGATGCAAGAATTACTTTTATTGACGGAACCAATCTGGAATTGCACGAAAATACTATGATTCAGATTTCCTATTCAGAAAAAAAAGGTTTAAAACTTAATGTAGGTGGCGGAGACGTAATAATTGACGCTTCAAAATCTGAACAGAATGTTGAATTTAATTTTGGCTCAGGTTCTGTTAATCTTGCTCCGGGTTCAAAAATGTCTGCAAAAAGTGATTCAGCCAGTGGAGAAGCAAATTTTCAGATTCATTCTGGAAGCGGTTCTGTTAAAAATGAAGATGGAACTAAACAGCAGATAGAAAGCGGACAGTCTGCAAAATTATTTTCTGATGGTAATGTAAAAAAAGGTGGAATTACTGTTACTTCTATTTCAAGTGATGTAAAAGTATTAAATTTTGAAGGAGAAACTGTTCCTGTCCATCTTGAATGGAATACATCGGAAGAATTGGCAGAGTCAGAAATCATAGTTGAAACTTCAAAGAGTAAGGATTTTAGTGTTATCGACAAAAGTTATTCTACAGTTGGTTCTTCTCAATTGGATTTACCTGCTGATGATGGAACCTTGTACTGGAGAATTTATGCAAAAGAAGATAAAGAAGAGCCAGTTGAAGGTAAAGTTAGGGTAGAAGATGTTGAGCCAATTTTAATTACTTCGCCAGTGAACGGGGCTGTTTTTAAATATCGTAATCAACTGCCAAAAATCAATTTTAAGTGGCTTGGAAATAATTACGTTGACCACTATAAACTTCAAATTTCGTCTACTCAAGATTTTGAAGAAAGTATTTATGATCAGGATATTTCTGTTGAAAGTCTGAGCATGAGTGAATTTTCCAAGGGTAATTATTTTTGGCGAGTCATTCCCTATTACAATGTAAATGAAATTGGATATGGAGAAACAAGCCCTGTTATGACTTTTTCGATAGAAGAAAAGGAAGAGATTCTTCCTCCTCAATTAACTATCCCCGCAGATGGTGAAACTCTGGTTTATAAAAATGATGATTTTGAAGCTTTATTTCTTTGGAAATCAGATCTTGCTCAGGCAAAATATGAACTTATTATCTCTAAAGATTCTGATTTTAATCAGGTTATTGTTTCGGATCAGACAGATTCTAAGAGACTGGTAGAAAAATTCAACAAAAATCTACTTTCTGATGGCCAATACTACTGGAAGGTTATCCGCAGTTCAGAAGAAGAAAATCAGCCTGTAGAATCTCAAGTTCATAAATTTTCTGTGGCAAAATATATAGCGGAAAAAAGTCGTTTGCTTTATCCTCTGGAAAATTACAGTATAGAAGCTGAAAAACTTCCATCTTTGGAATTTTTATGGAAAGTTAGCGATAATCAAAAACAAGGCACAAATGATTTTCTTTTGCAATTAAGTAAAGTTCAAGATTTTTCTGATGTAATTAAGGAATTTAAAACAAATAAGAGTCAGCTTAAAAATCTTACCAGTCAGGTTGGAACTTATTATTGGCGCGTAGGAGTTTTAGATCTTGTTAGTCAGGAATATAATTTTACAGAAGCAAGGCGTATAAATATTTTACCTCAATTGGAATCAGTTCAAATTACTTATCCTTTAGAGAAACAGACTCTTTTGCTTGCAGAAAATAATTCTTTGAATATTCAATGGAATCCTGTTTCCGGGGCTGATTATTATTCTGTAAAAATTTTTGATGACCAGAATAAAGTAATTTGGGAAAAACAGGAAGTTTCCTCTACAAGTGTAAAATATGATGAATATTCAAAAATTAATGGAAATCACTATAGTATTTCTGTTCAGCCATATTCATACGAAAGTCAGATGTCTCCTGCCAGAATAGGAAAAATCTCTTTATGTAATTTTGATATTCGCACTCCAAGTCCTGTAATTTTAGGAAGTCCAGAAAATGGTCAGTATTATGATGGACTTACAGCTTTAAGGCAGCCAATAACTCTTACCTGGTTCTATGGTCAGGATAAAGCAGATTATACTCAGTTAATATTGCGAAAGATTTTACCTTCGGGAAATACAAAAATTGTAGAAACAATCGACAATCCTGAAAAATCGGTTTCTTTTGAAAGATTACGAGAGGGAACTTACGAATGGACTGTAAAAGCTAATACAAGTGATGGAATTTCTCTTGATGCGCAGTCTTACAAATCATTTGTTGTAGGAAAGGTTGGCCAATTAGACCAGCCTGTTTTACTTGAGCCAGAAAATCAATTGATTATGGGACCTCAGTATTTAAAAACTCATAGAGTATTAACCTTTGCCTGGGATAAAGTTTCTGGTGCAAATGATTATGTCTTTGTTTTATATCAAAAAACTCCAGATGGCCTAAAAAAGATTTACAGTCAGGATTCTGGGCGAAGTACCAGTGTAAAAATCCGTAATTTAAAGATGCTTGATGTTGGCGAATTTGAATGGCAGGTAATTGCATATTCTTATGCTAAAGATGGATTTCAAGAACAGCACAGTAAAGTGGCAATTGGAACATTCTCAATCGAATTTGAAAAACCTAAAAAAATAAAAACAAAAGATCCGGGAAGGTTGTATGCTCAATAAAAAAATATTTGGTCTACATATAATTTTCCTCATTTTACTTTTATCTGCTCCACTTTTGTATGGACAGGAAAAAGAATTTAGTCAGACTCTGTCCTGGGAAGAAGATGAAAATGCCTTTTCTTACAGGGTAGAGCTTCAGTCCTTAGAAGATAAAAGTTTACAAAGTTTCGAAACTGAAGATTCATCTATTAAATTAAAACTTAAGCCAGGGAAATATAAATATAAAATTTACGCATTGGATTTTTTGGGAAGAGATGCTTCTGAAAGTGACTGGCAAGATTTTACAGTTATCAAGGCCATGAAACCTGTTATCGAAGATTTACCCGCAAATCTTTTAGTTGCTGATAACGAAAAAGTTGATTTTTCAGTTCCTGTTGATGTTTCAAGTATTACAAAAGAAACTTCTGTCGTAATTGTAAATACTAAATCAAAAGAAGAAATTAAAGGTTCTCTAAAATTTATTACAAGAGGAGAGGAAATTATTGCTTCAGATGCGGTTTTTCCTGAGGTTTCGGAAGGAAACTGGGTAATTAAAATAACAAACCCTAGTGGACTTATGAGTCAAACAGAAGAAATTGAAGTAACTAAGACAATTGAAGAAGCTCTTGTAATAGCAGAAGAAAATCCAGAAAAAAGACTTGATGCAAATATTTTGGTCCAGAAAATAAAAAATGAAGAAGAAGCAGAAAGACTGGAAAAAGAAAGACTTGCCGCAGAACGGCTTGAAGCAGAAAGACTGGAAAAAGAAAGACTTGCCGCTGAACGACTTGAAGCAGAAAGGCTTGAAAAAGAACGGCTTGAAGCAGAAAGACTGGAAGCAGAAAGATTGGAAAAAGAAAGACTTGCCGCAGAACGACTAGAAGCAGAAAGACTGGAAAAAGAACGACTTGAAGCAGAAAGACTGGCTAATGAAAAACTTGAAGCCGAAAGACTTGCTCTTGCAGAAAAGGCTCGCCTTGTAGAAAAACGTTTAGAGGAAGAAAGATTAAAGGCAGAAAAACTTGCTGAAGAAGAAAGACTTGCAAAAGAAAAAGAAGAGCTTGCAAAGGCAGAAGAAAAGCGCCAGATGGAAGAAAAAATTGCCCAGGCAAAGCAGGTGCTAGAAAAAGTTCAAAAAGAAGAAGAGGCACGTTTAGAAGCCGAAAGAATTGCTAAGGAAGAAGCTGACAGAAAGGCCGAAGAAGCAAGAATTGAAGAAGCTTTGGAAGCCCAAAGACAACTTGCCCTGGAAAAACGTAAAAAAAATAGAGATATAAATTATTATGATATAAATTTTATGGCTGGAGGAGCTGCTTTTTTCCAGGTGTATGGAAATTCACTTCTTGATTACAGTGATTTAGCTCAAAAAATTAAAGTTCTTCCTTTAGCCCAATTTTCACTTTCCTATTTACCAATTGATTTTGGTCTTAGTCGTTTAGGATTTGAAGTTAATTTCCAGGTTGTAAAAATTAAAAGTGAAACTGATTATTTTACAATGGCTATGCCTTATGTTAGTCCACACTACAATTTTTATTATCAGCAAAAACTTGTAAGTGATATTCTTTATCTTGGAATTAGGGCTGGGGCTTCAATTTTAATTTTAGGTTTGGATGTTAAATATAAAGATGATCTTGTAAATAGAAATGATAATTTTGAAGAAACTTATTATATGTTTCCAGGTATTCAGTCCGGTTTATCTTTGATTTACCGGCCACTAATATTCCTGGAAATAGAATTAGGTTGCGACCTTGAACATATTTTTATGCAGGGTTCTTATTCAGGTGTGATAAAAGGGTTTATGAATTTGGGGGTGAGAATTTAATATCTAATGGTTAGAAATAAGGTTTGGGAAAAGTGAAAAACAT
>CAMGTC010000028.1 GCA_946061765.1 uncultured Treponema sp. | reverse complement strand
TGAATCACGCAACTGTGACTGGGAGCCAAAAAATCGGATTTTTGTTTATAATGCGGAAGCCCTGAATTATTTAGACTTAAAAGGGTCTAATCTGCTATAATAAAAATATGGGTGTGGAAAATCTGGACTTTTTACAAAATCAATTAATCACTTACATCGGGAATAAAAGAGCTTTACTTCCTTTTATTGGTCAGGCTGTCCAGATTGTTCAAAAAAATCTGAATAAAGAAAAACTTGATTGCCTTGATATTTTTGCAGGCTCGGGAATTGTTGCCAGATATTTAAAACAATTTTCATCTTCAATTACAGTTAATGATATGGAGCTTTATTCTTATATAATCAATTCCTGTTATCTTTCTAATCCGGATGAAAATGAACTTTTCACAATTAAAAATCTTTATGATTCATTGCTTACCAAAATTGACAGTAGAATAAAGCAATTGGAAGAAGACAGAAAATCTGGTTCTTACAAAGCTCCGGGTTTTATTTCTGAATTGTATTCTCCAAAAGATGAAAATAATATTCAGGCTCAGGAACGATGTTTTTATACACCATATAATGCCAACTACCTTGACCTTGCACGTCAGTTGATTGAAAGTGAAATACCAGAATCCTTTCAAAAATATTTTATTGCCCCTTTACTTTCCGAAGCTTCTATCCACGCAAATACTGCAGGAATTTTTAAAGGCTTTTACAAAAATTCAAAAACTGGCAAAGGGCAGTTTGGCGGTAATGGTAAAAATGCCCTGTCTAGAATTAAGGGAAAAATTTCACTTCCTTTTCCTCTTTTTTCTAATTTTCAGTCAGAATATAAAATCTTTAATGAAGACGCAAATCTTCTGGTAAATGAAGATAAACTTTATCAGGACTTAGATTCATTTGATCTTGCTTATTTTGATCCACCTTACCATCAGCATCCTTATGGTTCTAATTATTTTATGTTAAATCTTCTGGCAACCTATAAAAGACCTGATGAAGCATATATTTCAAGGGTTTCTGGTATTCCAAAAGACTGGAATCGTTCTGCCTACAATAAAAAACGAAAAGTTTGTGATGTATTTGGTCAGCTGGTAAAAAATGTAAGGGCTAAATATGTACTGATTTCATTTAATTCAGAAGGATTTATTTCAAAAGAAGAAATAATTAATATTATCTCTGAATATGGAAAGGTTCAGGTTCTTGAATCTAATTACAATACTTTCCGGGGTTCAAGAAATCTGACAAATCGTGATATTTATGTAAAAGAATATCTCTTCCTCTTGAAAAAAAATCTGTAAATTTAAAAAATTTTTCCAGAATTTTTGATTATTTTGTTCAATTAAATCAATTATACATATGAGGTTTGTATGTATAAGTGTTTTAAGTCAAATTTTAATAAGCTTTTGTTTAGTTTTTTTGCTTTTGAATTATGCTTTGTCTGTTTTATTTCCTGTCAAAATCAAAATAACAGCTCAGGCACACAATCTTCTGGCAGTGAAAAGAAACAATATGTAAACGTTGTGAACTGGAATCTTCAGACTTTCTTTGATTCTCAGACTAAGGGTAATGAATATTCTGATTTTCAAAATGCAAGCAAATGGTCTAAAGATAAATATTTAATCAGACTGTCAAATTTGTGTCAGGTGATTACCAGTCTAAATGCTGATATTTATGTATTCGAAGAATTAGAAAATGAAGGAATTCTTTATGATATTTCAAATCAGCTGGCGGGCCGCTCCTGGAATTTAAAAGAAAATTGGAATTACGCAGCTTTTACTTGTGATAATAATTCTTGTATTGGACTTGGAATTCTTTCGAAATTTCCCCTGTCCGATTTAAAATCTCATAGTCTGGATATTAGAGTACAAGGGGAAAGCCAACCTTCTTCAAGACCAATTTTACAGGTAAAAGTTCAATTAAACGAAAGTGAGCTTATAATTTTAGCAAATCACTGGAAATCAAAACTTGGCGGGCAAAAAGAAACAGAAATTTGGCGGGACTGGCAGGAATTTAATCTTGCACAGGTAATTGATAATATTTGCAGGCAAAATACAGATAATCAAAAGTGTAAGCTCTTGGTTTGCGGAGATTTTAATCGGGATATTGAGGATTTTATCTCTCTAGATGATTTTATGGACAGTGGAAAAATTTATTTACGGGGCTTTTCTTTACAAGATGGAGAAAAAACTGTAGAACTTTATTCTTCCTGGGTCTTTAGAAACGGACTACTCTTAGGCGAAACTGGTAGTTACTTTTACGAAGATTCCTGGTCTAGAATTGATAATTTTTTTCTGCTTGATTCTGATTTACTTCTGGATTTTTCTGCTAAGGCCGAAGGCCCCTGGGCTGATGAAAATAATGTTCCTGTTCCTTATAAGATTTATACAGGACAGGGATTTTCGGATCATTTACCAATTTACTGCAGATTAGAATTGTGACTATTTTAAGATAACCCAGGTAGCGCCAGTTCCGCCTTCCTGCTTTGATTTTGGATGGCCTGAAGTTCCGCAGCGTGGATCGTGTTCTATAAATTTTCTGACTAATTCTCCTAAAACAGGATCTGATCCATGGGTATGAATACCTTTTCCGTGGATTATCAGAATTTTTTGTATTCCTCTTTTTTTACAGTCGCCAATGAAGTAATTTAATTTTTCTTCTGCCTGGTCCTGATGAAGACCGTGTAAATCAATACGGGCCTGGGCTTTCATATTTATAAGATAGTTTCTGTCAACTTCACGAGACCTTAATTCTTCTTCCTGGGCAAGTTTATCTTTATCAATAGTTCCATATCTTCGGAGCCACATTTCCATTGGATTTACCTTCTGGCTGTTTGCTTTGTTTAATTGTTCTTCAAAATCTTTTTCTTCAAGTGCTGCTTTTTCTTCTGGAGTAGGAGCATTTGCCTTTTTGTGAGAAACAGTATTTTTGCCGCTTTCTTTGATTTTCTTTTTTTGATTTGCCTGATATTTATCCCATTGATTTAGAATATCATTCATGTCCATTTTGCAACTTCTCCCTGAATTTTTATTAGCGGATTAATATTAAATTGTCTTTTGTACACCAGCCGCTTATTGTTCCTAATTCTACATAATACCAGTTATCAGTTTCTTCTTTAATTGTTACTCTGTTTCCGGCAGAAATTTCTGATGAAGAATTTGCTTTACTTTCTGGAACTGAATATAAGTGACAGTTTTTTGAAATTGCATATTTCCTTGAAGAAACTACAAGTGAGTATGTGTCCAAAACAACACTACAAGTTAAAAACACAGAAACTATGATTACTGCAATATTCTTTCGTTTTTTTAGGAAAAGAATAAAGGCAAGTACAAAAAATATTGTTGAAGCCAATGAAAAATAAAGTAAATTAAGATTAAATTCACTTTCTTCGGATGGAAGTCCAAATTGTTCTTCGAAATCAGCTCTACCTTTTTTTATTTTAAAATAATCTAAAAGAGCGTGTTTTTCCTGACTTCTCATTTTGGCTATTGAACGGCAGTTGTCTTCTGTAATTTCTGCATAAATGTTTAGATTTTCTGTCTGGTAGCTGGTATCAAAAGCCTGATCAAATAATGCTTCTTCAGGATTTGAATCAAAGGCACCTTTTATTTCCTGGGTAAATTCCAAATATGCCTGTGGACTTGATAATTCTGTTCTGTAACCTGTGTAGGCTGTTGCGGTAAAATGAATCTCTGGGATTTTAACTTTTCCTTTAGCTAAGGGAGTCCACTCAAAATCGGCTACTGGTATGAGTTCATTTGTATAATTTTTCTCTCTGTATTTAATTTCTGTAATTTCATAAGTTTTAAGCTGTGTAAAAATTGAATCCTGAGGAATATCCCATTTGAATTGCATTAATTGTGTAGAATATTGCAGGTAGACTGTAAATCTTATTGCTTTTCCAAGTTCTTGTGTAAAAAGTGCATTATCGCTTAATGGAAGTCCTGAAGAAACGCTGTATCCGTTTTCAAATTTAATTACCATTCTTGGCGACATATTTGCAGGATCGTCTTCAATAATTAATTCAGGAAAAGCATAATATCTTCTTATACCGTTTATCATGACAGAAAGTATTGGAAGTTTGTAAGTTCCTTTTGTTTCAAACCGGTACCAGAGTTCGATTAGGGTTCCGCCTTCATCTGTAAAATATTCAGATTTTCTTAAAGTCTTTATTTCAATTGTATCTGGCAATTCCTGATTAAGAACCTGGATGTTTGCACTTTTTGCTTTAGGAATTGAAATTTCAAATTTAATATCCTCTTTTGCATACATTTTTTGATTATCCAGAGGATTTACAATAATAGGATTTCTTTTTGTTTGAGCTGATAATGAACCTGTAAAAATGTTAAAAAATAGGAGTGTAGATAAAATTAATAATCTGATTCCAGGTTTACTGTTTCTTTTGGTACACTGTTTTGCCATTGTTTTTTATCATTCTCCTTAACGTGTTTATAGATTCCTTTTTCTATATCTGGCAGCTGTGAATGTTCTTCCGAAGCTGGAATTGCCTCTGCTTCTTTTTGTTTTACTTCTGCTTCTGCCATCTGAATTGAAAGTTCCAGATTAATCTTTGCATTTATTTTTGTACTGTCGATTTTAAGAGCTTCTTTAAAATAATTTTGTGCAGTCTCATAATCAGCTTTTTGATTTGCAATTATTCCGGCATTGTAAAAGGCTGCATATTTTACTGAATCTGAAGCCTTGTCTGAAATCAAAGAAAATTCTTCTAAGGCTGCTTCCTGTTCTCCAATTAAAGAATAGGCTGTGCCTAAATTATATAAAATGTAGTTTTTATTTTGATCTTGTGAATCACTTTTTTCTAAGGCTGACTTAAAATAAGCAATTGCACTTCTGTATTGTTTCTTGTAAAAGGCGTAAGTTCCCTGCAAAATGCTTGCTGACTGGCTGCAGGAAGTAAAAATCAGGCTGGTGAATATAATAAGACCTGCTGTTTTTTTTGCATTTGTTTTTGTAGAACCTTTCTTTTGTGATAAAATTTTATGCCAGTCCATTTCTGTAAAAATAAAACTGAAGGCAAAAGATAAAATTGCTAAAATCAAGAATAATTTAAAGCGGGGAATTGCTTTTGCTTCATAAGAAATTATCTGATTATCCTGGTTGTTTTCTGATAGCTGATTTAATAAAACTGTTGCAGAACCTTTATCTTCAGCCCTTAAAAATGTTATAGGAGTTTGATTTCGGTAAAAACTCATATTACTGCCGGTCAGCTGAATTGTTTCTTTAATCTTTTCTGTTCGTAATGCTGTTTGAACTATAGTTTTTTTATCTCCGGCAAGAGTTTCTGTTCCTTCTTCACTTCCAAATCCAATGATTGTTACAGGGATTCCGCTTTTTATACATTCTGTAAGGGCGTTAGAAAGATTGTTATCTGTTTCCTCTCCATCTGTAAACACCCAAATTCTCCCTGCTGTAGCAAAATTCTGTGGGAATGAATCTTTTGCGGCCAAAATTCCTTTTCCTAAACTGGAACCAGGAGCTGTCATCATTGCTGGCGAAAGTACATCCAGTAAAGATTCAATCATTGAAGAATCCTGAGTTAATGGAATTGCAGTTATACCTTCTCCTTTTGAAAGCACAACAGAAACAGAAGTATTATTCATTTTTGAAAGGAGTTTTCTGGCATAAATGCTTACGGCATCTAATCTGGTAATTCCCTTTTCTGTGTCTTTTGCCATCATACTGTTGGAAATATCAATGACAAAACTTACAGAAGTTCCGCTTTTTTGTACTGGGGCAAAATATGTTCCCCAGGAAAATCCCAGATAAGCGCAGATAATCATAACTACGGAAAATAAAATCAAAAAAAATCGCAAAATAAGTATCTTTCTGTAGTGAAAATTGATTTTTTCCTGAAGTACAATTCTTCGTAAAATCCATGCAATGGAAATTAAAATCATAGCGTAAAAGAGGAATTTTTTATAAATAGGAGTTGTAACTGTTTTGTAGGTGTAACTTTGAGTTATAACTTCATTTTTTGTAACAGTGTTTAATGCCATTGTAAGTTCTTCAAGAGATCTTACTTCAAAATATCTGCCTTTTCCGGCTCTTGCAATTTCTTTCATTGCTGCAGAATCAAAATCAGATTCGAGATAACCAGAATAAAGTTTATCTGTGTTTGGATCTTTGTATTCAATAGGAACTGTGCCTTTTGAACCAACTCCTACAAGGTAGAGTGATATTTTATTTTCGCTTGCAAGCTTTGCGGCGGTTTGTGGATGTATTTCTCCAGCATTATTTTCGCCGTCGGTAAATAAAACTATACATTTTTTAGGGGCAGTAGAAGATTGTAAATGGCATAAGGCGGTACTAAGTCCATCGCCAATTGCAGAACCGTTTCCTAAAAGTCCAACCTGAATTTCTGATAATCTTTTTCTAAAAATAGAAAAGTCATTTGTTGGAGGAACATAAATACTTGCCTGGCTTCCAAGGGCGACTATTCCATATCTGTAACCGTCATTTTCTGTTACCAGAGTGGAAATAGAATTTTTGGCGGCCTCAAGTCTGGTAATTCCATCTATATCTCTTGCGGCCATAGAAGGACTTGTATCTATTACAAAAATGATATCAGTTCCAAGACTTGTGTAAACTTTTTCATGAGTTGAAAGAACAGGATCTGCAAAGGCACAAACGGCTGCTACAAAGCCTAAACTAATCATAACTTTTGCCAGCACCGATAAAAACTTTCTGAATTTAGCCTTCCAGATAAAACTTTCGCCGGCCCAATCTGCTAAAGTTGCGGGGTAGGTGATTTGCGTAAAAATTCCAAGCTTTCTTAAAATAAAAAGGGTTGGAATTAAAAGGAGTAGCAAAAAAGCTGCTGAATTCTGAAAATTAAACATTTTCTGCCTCCTTTATACCTTCATTTTCCAGTTTATTTGCTTTTGTGCTTTTTTCCATACATTCAATTGATTCAATAAGTTTTTGTATAATTTCTTCTTTTTCATTTTCCAGGAAATTGGCGTTTTTACTGTTGATTGCTCCCTGGGCATAGCGAACGTAGTCAGTTCTTATAAAAATAGCTGATATAGTTTCGGCTGCCTGATATTTATTTTCCGGGGCCAGACCGTAAGTGGCCTGATTGTAGAGGCTTATGATTTTTGAAGAAACTGTTTTAGAAAAAGGCTTATCAAATCTTACTTCCAGATATTTTCTCATGATTGCCTGAATGTATCCTGCAATTTCTTTATCTTCTTTTTTAGATTTTAAAAGAGCCCGTAAATGTCTGATAGTCTTTCTCTTATTTTTTCTGTATTTTCTTTTTTGTTTTTGCATTTTTAAGAAAAAGGCTACCTGTTTATGTCTTACAATTAATCTGATTGAAAATATCAATAATAAAATAATTAAAATTAGACCGGCGTAAATTTTATAACTTGTACAAGGAATAAGCAGAGGATTTTCAAAACTTCTTAGTCCGGTAACCTTGTTTTGTTCTACAAGAGAAAGTATTTCTACCGGTTCCACTTTTATGAGCAGATTGTGACTATTTTCTGTGTTTTCCTGATTTTCCCCTTGAGCAACCTGTAATTCAAGTGAAGGTAAATTAATTTTTCCCATTTTCCAGGGAATAAAATTTATGGACAGTTGATAATAATTTAATCCACTTTCCAATAATTCAACATTCTCGATTGTATAATCTCTGTAGTCCAAATCCTCTGTGAATTTGTAACTTACAATTTTTTCTGGGCTTGTAAAGGAAATCCTGAGTTCTGCAGAATCTCCAATGTAAACATTTTTTGGAAGAAGAATCTGCTGTGTATTTAAAGTAACCATTTTTCTTCCTCCTTTATTTTTTTCGAATAAGAATAGAACTTAAGATTCTTAAAGGATCGTCATTATTTCTGAGTATTGCAGTTGTAATACCATGTTTAAGACAAAGATTTTTCCATTGGTTTTCATTTCTGTCCATATAATCAGACCATTGTTTTTTTAACTTTGCCGAAGACGATGGAAGCTGCATTTTTAATCCGCTTTCTACATCAACAAAAGTAACTGTTCCCAAAGATGGCAATTCATCATCCATCTTGTCTTGAATTCTGATTGCTACAATATCATTTTTTTGGGCCAGCTGGATTAGAGGTTTTTCGTATTCTCCACTTCTAAAATCACTTAAAACAAAAACTAATGAACGTTTTTTTAAGAGTTTTCCAGCTCCAGTTAATGCAGGTCCCAGAACAGAACCTTTTACCTGATGAACCGGAAGTTTATCCAGATGAGAAAGCATTAGCATTGTCTGTTCTTTACCAAATGTAGGCTTACAGGAAAAATGTATTGCCCCGTCAAAAAAGACTCCGCCAATTGGGCAATTACTCATCTCGGCAGCTAGTATAAGCAGGGCAGCACTTTCTGCGGCTGCTGAATATTTTGTTCTTTTGTCTTCTGTTTTTATCTGCATTGAAGCAGAACTATCTACCAGAATAAAAACCTGTAATTCCCTTTCTTCTTCAAAGATTTTTACATAAGGGCGGCACATTCTGGCTGTAACGTTCCAATCTATACTTCGGATATCATCATCGCCAGGAATGTAGTCTCTAACCCCGGAAAATTCAATTCCCTGTCCTCTGTACAAAGATTTAAAGTTTCCGCTTTTCATGCCTTCCGAAAGACCAGAGGCTAAAAGGCGTAGATATGAGGCTCTTTTTACTAAAGATTCTTGATCCGACAGATTATGATTCATAAAAAATTATGGAACTGGAATATACTCCAGAATTCTAGAAATTATATCGTCACTTGAAACATTATCTGCGGCTGCTTCGTAAGATAGTAAAATTCTATGACGAAGAATATTTGTTGCAACTGCCTTTATGTCTTCTGGTAAAACAAAAGAGCGTCCTTCAAATAATGCATGAACTTTTGCACACTGAAGAATTGCAATTCCTGCTCTTGGAGATGCACCGTATTGAATATAACGGGTTATATCTTGAGTATTTATACTGTTGGCAAGCTGGCGGCCAGACTGTAATTTACGTGTATTTTCCGGTCTGGTTACTGTAAGTATAGAAACGATATATTCAACCAGTTTTTCGTCACAAACAACCTTATCTGTCAAATCTTTCATCATTTGAATGTCTTTGTCAGTAAGAATTTTATTCACTTTTACATTTGGTGCTTTACCACAGGTTTGAATAATTTTTACTTCGTTTTTACTTTCTGGATAATTAACGATAAGCTTCATTAAAAATCTGTCTAACTCTGCTTCTGGAAGATTGTAAGTTCCTTCCTGTTCAACTGGGTTTTGTGTAGCCAGTACAAAGAAAGGTTCCGGTAATTTATAAGATTCTTCGCCAATTGTAACCTGATGTTCTTCCATTGCTTCAAGCATTGCAGATTGCACTTTTGCAGGGGCGCGGTTGATTTCATCTGCAAGAATTACATTTGCAAAAACAGGGCCTTGTCTTACAGTAAAGTTCCCCTTGTTCTGGTCATAAATAAGTGTACCTGTAACATCTGCTGGCAAAAGGTCTGGTGTAAATTGAATACGCTTAAAATCTAAGCCAAGAATTTCTGAAAAAGTTTTTACAGCTAAAGTTTTAGCAAGTCCTGGAACACCTTCTACAAGTACATGACCACCTGCAATAAAGGCTGTGAGCATATCATCTATAAGATTTTCCTGTCCTACAAGACGTTTAGCAGCTTCTTTTCTGCATTTATCTACGAGTTTTTTGATTTCTGTAGTTTCGTTGTTATCTATATCCATGCTGGCGAGTATATCATAAAAGCAATTAATTTTGAACAAAATTATAACATTTGTGCAGTTTGCATAAAACTCTCCTTTAAAAAGGTGCATAAATATGCAAAAAACACCCTAAAAAGTGTATTTTTATAAAAATAATTGACAAAAAATTGTGAAATTTGCATAATATTCGCATTATGATTAATCCATTAGCACAAAAATTAAATGAAACTTTATCAGGTTCGGTTGTAGACGCTCTTCTTACTGATATGGGACGTCGCCTTTATTTTCCAAACGGTATTATTTCCCAGGGGGGAGAAGCAGCAAAGGATGCTTCTTTTGCTAACGGAACAATTGGAATGGCCGTTTCTGGGGGAACTCCAATAGAGTTGGATTCTTACAAAAAATTAATGCCGGATTTGGGACCAAGAGAAACTGTAGCTTATGCAAAAACTGCAGGAAATCCTGATGTTCGTAAACTCTGGAAAGAGAAAATCATCGAAAAAAATCCAGATTTGAAAAGTAAAAATTTTTCCCTTCCAATTCTGGTTCCAGGATTAACAGCTGTACTTTCTTATGTTTGTGACCTTTTTGTTGATGAAAATAAACCTTTGATTGGTGCAGATCCAAGCTGGGATAATTATGAATTGATTGTATCTGCCCGATGTAATTCTGAATTCCACCAGTTCAAATGTTTTGAAAATGGAAAATTTAATATTGCTGGTCTTGAACAGGTAATGAGAGATGATGCCGAAAAATATGGTTCTGTACGTGTTATTTTGAATTTCCCTCAGAATCCTTCTGGTTACAGTCCAACAAAAGACGAGGCTAAGCAGATTGTAAATATTGTAAAATCTATTGCCGAGAGTGGTAAAAAAGTTCTTGTACTTTCTGATGATGCTTATTTTGGTTTGAATTACGAAGATGACATTGAATCTCAGTCTTTATTTGCTTATATGGCAGATTTACACGAAAATGTACTGGCAATTAAAGCGGATGGTCCAACAAAAGAAGATTTTGCCTGGGGTTTCCGTACAGGTTTTGTAACTTTTGCTTCTAAAGGTCTTAATGATGAACAGATTACAGCCCTTCAGGTTAAGTTTATGTCTGCAATACGTTCTTCTGTTTCTTGTTCTTCAACAGTTTCTCAGAGTCTTGTTTTACGGGCACTTTCTGATCCTGCTCACGAAGCACAGAAAAAAGAATTAAGAGCTATGTTACAGCGCCGCTACAATGCCGTTAGAAAATTTGTTAGCAGTCATACTTCAAAAGTTCTTGAACCTCTTCCATTCAACTCTGGCTATTTTATGAGTTTTAATGTAAAAACTGGAAACGCAGAGGATATTAGAAAAAAACTTCTTTCCGAAAAGGGAATTGGAATTATCCAGATTGATGCAAATACTCTTAGAATTGCTTTCTCAAGTATTGATGAAGATAAGATTGAAAAGGTTTATTCTGAAATATATAATGTAGCCGAAACAATATAAAACACTGTTGAGGTTATCTTGAATAAATGCAAATCCACGGTGGTTAGAGTTGTTCTAATCACCGTTTTTTTATCTGTCTTTCCCATTTTTACTGGATGTTCTAAAAAAACTTCGGCAAATAGAATTGTTATATGGACAAGCTGTAGAGAATTTGCCCAGTACATTGAATATTACAATCGCAGTCACCAGGAAGATAATGCAATTTTAGTCTATAAAGAAAATCCTGCTTTAAGTCTTAGTCAGGTAAAGGATGAAGAAAAACCGGATATTGTTGTAGCTTCATGGTTGCCTTCTGATTCAACTCAAAAGAATTTTATTTCTTTAGATTATTTATTTGATCACCAGCAAATTTCTACCAGCATGTTTTATTCCCAGTTACTTCAGGTTGGAAAGGTTAGGCAGTCACAGTATCTTTTGCCGGTAAGTTTTAATTTGCCTGCAGTAATTTTTTCTCTTGATAATTCGTCTTTTGTTACAGACAGTTATACCCTGTCTTTGGAGCAGATTCGTTCAATTGCTTCTTCTTTTAATCAAAAAAATTCAAAGGGTGTGTATACAAAAATTGGTTTTGCACCTTTGGGAAATAATGATTTTCTTTATCTTGTTACAAAACTTTTTAATGCAGATTTCCATCAGGAAAAAAATAGAATAAGCTGGAATCAGACTCAACTTGATAAAAGTCTTGCTTATCTAAAAGACTGGATTATAAGCGAAAATACTTCTGCTCAGACTGAATCTGATTTTACTTTTAAATATCTTTTTATGCCTTACTACCGGCAGGTAACTTCTGGCAGAACTTTATTTGCCTACACCAGCAGCGATGAATTTTTTAAAGTTATGAAAGATCAAAATCATAAAATTGATTACCGCTGGATTTGTAATGATGGTTCTATTCCTATAAACGATTCTTATACAATGATGGGTATTTATAAAAAGGCCAGGAATAAAGTTGGAGCTGCAAATTTTCTTTTGTGGTTTTTCCAGCCCCAAACTCAAAAAGAAATTCTTGAGCGCAAGGAATCTTTAGGCTTACAGACTGAATTTTTTGGAATAGCAGGCGGTTTTTCTTCTGTACGTGAAGTAAACGAACATATTCTGCCAACTTTTTACACACAGATGCTTTCAAATCTTCCGCCAGCTCAAATGCTTTCTTTGCCAAATAAATTACCGGCTCAGTGGGTTTCTTACCGTCGTATGGTGGTAGAAGAATATCTTCAGCAAAATTTAAATGACGAAGACGGCAACTCCCAGGTTTCTATGAAAAAACTGGAAGAAGAGTGGCGTAAAAAAGTGTTTAATTAATTCCTTTTGCTTTTTATTTAGGGTTTATTACAAAACCCTAAAAACGGCGAAGTCAAGGCTTTAAGCGTGAGCGTGCCTTGACTCGACGTATTTTTCCAAAAATTATTTAAAAAGCTGGTTTGCGTAGCGCACTGTATCCATGGCGTCTTTGCCGTAAAAATCTGCACCAATCTGATCTGCATATTCCTGGGTCATTACAGCCCCGCCTACGCAAATTTTTGCCCAGGGACATTCTTTTCTTAAAGCTTTTATGGTTTCTTCCATTGCCAAAACTGTTGTTGTCATTAAGGCAGAAAGCCCTACCAGTTGAACTTTATCTTTTTTACAGGCTTCTACAACATTTTCCACAGGAACATCTTTTCCAAGGTCTATTACTTCAAAGTCATAATTTTCTAGCAGAACTTTTACAATATTTTTTCCAATATCGTGAATGTCTCCCTTTACAGTTGCAATTATGACTTTTCCCTTTGATTTTTCTTTTTTACCAGATTTTTCCATAAAGGTTTTAATTTCTGCAAAGGCAGATTTTGCTGCCTCGGCGGCCATTAAAAGTTGTGGTAAATACATTGTTTTTTCTTCAAATCTTTTGCCAACGTAATCAAGGCCAGGAATTAAATGGAAATTAATTATTTCCAAAGATTCCATTGATTGTAAAAGTTCCCTTGTAATTTTTGCCGAATCTTCTTTTAATCCGTGGATAATTGCAAACTCCAGGCTCTTTCTTTCTACTTGAGTCTGGGGCGTTGCGGGGCCGGAACTTATTGAATTTGCCCCGCTAGAGGGGGTAGCGCAAGACCCCTGGGCTGGAGCGAGGGGGAGACTTCCCCCACTTTTAATTTCTGTCTGAATATTCTGGGCCCAGTCTATATATTCACTACAGTTTGTGTCGTATCCTTGCAGCAAATTAAAGGTTCTGTAGGCTTTTATCATTTCTGCTTGCAAAGGATTCATAATTGCTGCACTAAGTCCATTCTGCATATTCATTGTAAAAAAAGCCGAAGTTACAAATTCGCGGTTAGGAAGTCCAAAACTTACGTTTGAAATACCAAGAGAAGTTAATCCTCCCATCTGATGAATTGCCTTTACGCTTTCCATTGTTGCAAGTCCTGCTTTTGAATCTGAACTTACTGCCATTGCAAGAGGGTCAATAATTATATCTTTTTTACTAATTCCGTATTTTTCTGCCTCTTTATAAATTTTCTGGGCAATTTCCACTCTTTTCTGGCTGTTTTCTGGAATACCGTCTTCGTCCAAAGTAAGGGCAACCAAAAGTCCTCCGTATTTTTTTACCAGAGGGAAAATCTGCTCCATAATTTCTTTTTTGCCGTTTACAGAATTAATCATTGCTTTTCCGTTGTAGCGGCGCAGGGCAGCTTCCATAACTTGTGGGTTTGTTGTATCAATTTGCAGAGGTAAGTCGGTTATGTTCTGAAGTTCAGTCATAACTTTTATCATCATCTCTTTTTCGTCAATTTCCGGAAGTCCAACATTTACGTCCAGTACCTGAGCCCCGGCTGCTTCTTGTTCCATTCCCTGGTGAATTATGTATGGCAGGTCCTTATTTCTAAGTGCCTCTTTAAATTTTTTCTTACCAGTTGGGTTGATTCTTTCTCCAATCAAAACACATTCTTTTTGATTTCCAAAGTAAACAACTTTTGAGTTAGAAGAAATTACCGAAAGAGGGCTGCCATCTTTAGCTCTTGGTCCTAAATCTCTTATAGGATCGGGAATATTTTCTGTGGCTTCTCTTAATTTTTTTATGTAATCAGGATTTGTTCCACAGCAACCGCCTAAAACTTTTGCTCCCATTTTTCTAATATCAACCATGGCTTCTACAAACTGGTCTGGGCTTATATCAAAAGTAGTTTTTCCTTCTACCATCACAGGAAGTCCTGCATTTGGCTTTACAAGAACTGGCAGACTTGAAGCTGCACATAATCTTCTTACAGTTTCTTTCATGTCAAAAGGGCCAAGGCTGCAATTTACACCAATCACATCTACACCAAGTCCTTCTAACATGGCAACCATACTTTCTGGAGTAGAACCACTCAAAGTTCTGCAGTCTTTGTCGTAAACATTAGAAACTATAATTGGAAGGTCCACATTTAATTCTTCCATTGTTTCTTTTGCGGCTATTACGGCGGCTTTAGTTTCATAACCGTCGTTCATGGTTTCTATCATCACACAGTCTATTTTTTCTTTAAAACCAATTGCAAAGGTCTTCTTAAAAATCTTAATACAGTCTTCAAAGTCCAAATCGCCCATTGGTTTTAGCAATTTTCCACAAGAGCCAAGATCCAGCGCGATAAAAAGGTCTTTTTTATTTTGAGCAAGGGCACGGTCGCGGGCTTTGTTTGCATTTTCAATAGCAGCCTTTACAATTCGTTCAAGATTCAAGGCAAATTTAGTTTCAAAAGCACCAAATGTATTTGTGTTTACAATATTTGAACCGGCCATAAAATACTGGTAGTTTAACTCACAAACTTTTTCTGGATGGTCAAGATTCCACTTTTCAGGTAACTCTCCCGGCTTCAATCCCCAGCTTTGTAAAATAGTTCCTGAACCGCCGTCAAAATAAAGGGTCTGTTTTCCAAGTAAATCTCTAAGTTTATTCATTTTAATTTAACTCCATTTAGTTCAACTCTAAGTCAACAACAGTAGCTTCTGTAATTTTGATTAAATCATCAGGCTTTATTTTAATTTGCAGTCCCCTCTGGCCTCCGCTAATACAAATTTCGTCATATAAAATAACGGTTTCGTCTATAAATGTCCTGAATTTCCTTTTCATACCAATTGGACTGCATCCTCCGCGAATGTAACCGGTAAGGGAAAGTAATTCTTCCGGTTTTACAGGATTAATTTCCTTGCAGCCCACAGCCTGTCTGGCCTTTTTAAGATTTATTTCGCTAACTGCTGACTGACAGAAAACGCATATTTCTTTATTTTCTGTACGCATGACAATGGTCTTAAAAACCGTAGCAGGATCCACTCCAATTTTTTCTGCTAAACGAAGGGCAGCTCCTTTTTCTAAAACATGCTCTCCGTCGTCATCGTAAGTGCTGCTTGTGTATGGAATGCCGGCGCTTTCAAGAATTCTCATTGCGTTAGTTTTCATCTATTCACCTTTATAAAAAGATTTTAGTATAATAACATTATCCTACAATAAAATAAATGAGTAGAGAATAAGGGCAGGGCTTCCGCATTATAAACGCTTTTCCGTAAAGTTGGTGCGAAGGAACGGTGCGTGGTTCAAAAACACTCTTTTTGTGGCTGCTGCGAAGCGG
>CAMGTC010000027.1 GCA_946061765.1 uncultured Treponema sp. | reverse complement strand
GCTTACCAGCGGGCAATTAGTGTATTATATGCGGTTGCGTATACATTGAAGATGAGTTATAAATCAGATTATAAAATTGATGGATTTTATGAATATTGTTCCTCCATTAGAAGGATTTTGGTGGCAGGATGGAATTTGTGGGGTGGATTATTCAAAGAAAGATGAATTCAACTGGATTTCCATTATTCGTCTTCCAGATTTTATTACCCGTGAAAATTTTGACTGGGCTATAAAAACTGCATCTGAAAAGAAAAAGATAGATTGTACAAAGGCAGAGTTTTTGACAATTGAAGAAGGTCTTTGTGTTCAGATTATGCATATCGGTTCTTTTGATGATGAACCGGCAACTGTAACGTTAATGGATAAATATCTTGAAGAAAATGGTTATGAGAAAGACTTTAGTGATACTCGTTTGCACCATGAAATCTATTTATCTGATCCAAGAAAATCCACTCCTGATAAACAGAAAACGGTAATCCGGCATCCTGTTAAAAAGGACAAATAATCACCGAAAATGTCGGGAGAACTATCTGAAAAAATACTAAATTGTTTATCAGAAGGATGATAAAACAAACCTGCTCAAATAGCGCAGGTTTGTTTTATCTTGAGTTTTCAACGAAAACTCAACAGTTTCGAGTGTTTGCTCACGCAAACGAATTGTATCCTCAGATGTTAAAACATCTTGCGGTATACAATTTGAAGGACGGTAAAAATGAGTTGGTTAGAAGCTATCACATCTTCCATAAAATTCATGGAATAGTTAAATCAAATGACAAAATGGTGTCATTTGATTTAACTTCTAGTTTCAAATGAAACTAGATTATTTACGTGTTCGCTTGCGCGAACATTTTGTAAATCCTCAGTTGCTGAAACAACTTGCGGTTTACAAAATTAAGGAAGAGCATCTTACAGATGACATAACTGCAGAACAAGTTGCTCAAAAAGTAAACATCTCACCTCTGTATTTTCAAAAAGGGTTTTCTATCCTCTGCGATAATTCGGTTTCGGAATACATCAGAAACAGAAGGCTTTCTCTTGCCGGCAGAGATTTGAGAACAGGTGACTGTAAGGTTATTGATGCGGCCCTTAAATACGGTTATGACTCTCCAGATAGCTTTACCAAAGCTTTTACCAGATTTCACGGAATTACTCCAATACAGGCGAAGTTAGGCGAGGGGGAACTGAAAGAATTTCTCCCTCTGAAATTACATGTTTCAATGAAAGGTGTCGGATAAAAAATTACATCCATGTAATTTTTTATCCGAAAGTTTGTGTAACACAAACTTTAATTCAGCACATCCTGTGCTGCCACTAACGTGGAGTTTTTAACGGAAGTTTTGATATGGAATGCAAAATTGTTAATAAGGCAGCATTTACAGTAATTGGAAGTGCAAAGATTATTAAAGGTGTGGATGGTTTTAAGGAATGCCCAAAGTTCTGGGATGAGCATAATAAGATGAAATCTGATTGTGCTCAAACGGCTGAGTCAAGGGCGAAGAACGAAGTGTCCCTTGACCTCGGCATTAAATATTAGGTAGACAGAAGACATATTATTGTAAGTAAACCAATAAATATTACTGTATAAAAAATGAATCAGTTTTACGGTAGTTTATATTCATTATCAGACCTATGGAAATCATTGCTGTTAATAATGAAGAACCTCCATAAGACATAAACAAAAGCGGAATACCAGTAATAGGCATTATACCCATAACCATACCAATATTAATAAAGAAATGAAAAATAAACATTCCTAAGATTCCTGAAGCTATGTAAACTCCATATTTGTTAGTAACTTTATTGACTAATAAAATAATTTTTACAAATATTGCAAAATACAAAAGTATAATTACAAGGCCTCCGAAAAATCCAAATTCTTCAGATAAAATACTAAAAATAAAGTCGGTGTGCTGTTCAGGTAAAAATCGATAATGACTTTGTGTACCCTGTAAATAGCCCTGTCCAAAGGCGCCACCAGAACCAATTGCAATTTTAGATTGAATAATGTTCCAGCCAGCACCCAAAGGATCTTTATTTGGATTCATAAAGATAATCAAACGCATAATTTGATAATCTTTTAAAACTTTACCAACAGCAAAAGAAAAGATTAAAGCCAGAGTAATAATTGAAAAGAAATAGGTAATCCAGAAAATATATTTTGGTCCGTGGAAATATTTACGGATAATAAATCCAAGACTTGTAATCAAAAACATTGAACCAATCAAAATTAAACTTAATTTTTTATCTGTTAAAATTGTAATTACAGTCAGAGGATTTGAAGAAATTTCAGCATTCCAAACTGGTAAAATTGCAAAAACAATTGTTAAAATTCCAAAAAGTAAAAGATATGCAAGATAAATTAATGGTATACCAGCCATAAAACACATAAAAAAGAAAATTGGAATGTAAACACTGGCTGTACCTAAATCTGGTTGAATTAAGATTAAGAGGACGGGTATCATCAAAATCAAAATAGAAAATAAAAATCTTTTAATTTGATTCATATTTTCAGATTTCTTTAAAAAGTCTGAAAAATATAAAATGTAAATTATTTTTCCAAATTCAGAAGGCTGAATTCTATAATCACCAATTCCAATCCAGCTTACAGCACCGTTGGATTCATGACCGAATATTCTAGTATAAATCAAAAGTAAAATTAAAATTCCATACAGATAAATTGTAATAGATTCTGATCTTCTGTAATCATACAAGGTTGTCAAAATCATCAAAATTAAACCTATGGAAGCAAAAATTATCTGTTTGATATAGGCATTAGAAACTGAAACTCCTGTGGAATTGACACTGGATGAATAAATAAACATTACACCAATAGAAATAAGAATTAGAACAATGAGAATTAAAACATAATCAAACTTTGCAAAAAATCGATTTTTCACTACTCCACTCTCCTATTCCTGTCTGCCCACAGCCTTTCTAAGATTTTGAAATCCAAGGGTTTTTATTGCTTCATCATATGTTTGATTATTAAAAATTCCCTGAATAATAATATTTGTACAATATGGAGCCCACCATTCCCAGGTATTAACAGCTTCTACAATTGTTGCAACGCAAATTCTATCCTCTGGAGGGGCATCATAAGGGGCATATGCAACAAGCCAGGAATGCCAGTGATTTTTATCTTTTGAATTTTTATATTGATCAACTTCGGCAGTACCAGTTTTAAATGCTATTTGAACGCTTTTATTTCTCATAGGAATAATTGCAGAACCGTCAGTAGCAGTATATCTTAAGGCTTCCTGTAATTCTTTCCATACAAAATTATCAATCGTAGATTCTGTTAAAATTTCAGGCTGAATTTCTTTAATTATTTCATTTGTAACTGAATCTCTAATTTCTTTTAATAAATGAGGTTTGTAAATTTTACCTTCGTTAGAAACCATGGCAATCATATCGGCAAGCTGTAAAGGTGTTGCTTCCATATATCCCTGTCCAATAGAACATGACATTGTATCACCACCAAGCCAACGTTCATGGAATCTTTTTTCTTTCCATTCTGCGGTTGGTACAAGACCTGCAACCTGACTAGGTAAATCGATTTGAGCACTTTTTCCTAAACCAAATTCACGGGCGTAAGAAGCAATTTTTTCTATACCAAGATAATCTTTTCCAATTGTCCAATAATAAACATCACAAGACTGGGCAAGTGCATTTCTTAAATCCAGCCAGCCGTGACCTGGAGGTAAAACGTGACAATGGTAAAGATGATTACCATAAGACATAATACCTTTACATTCTACAGGTTTATTACTTGGAAAAGCGTCTTCCTGAAGCATTGCAGCTGACATAATGATTTTAAAAGTAGAAGCTGGAGGATAAGATAACTGAACAGCCCTGTTGATTAATGGTTTTGATGTATCATTTAACAATTTTGAATATTCACTTCCAGAATCATCAGAAGAGAATATATTTGAATCGAAATAAGGATAAGAAACCATAGCAAGAACTTCACCAGTGGAAGGTTTTAAAACTACAGAAGCACCTACTCTGTCCCCTAAAGCTTCTTCAACAAGCTTTTGAATATCAGAATCAATTGTAAGAACAAGATTGTTTCCCATTTTAGGCTGTTTTACAACAGGTGTATCAGAAATAATTCTTCCGTGAACATCAACTGTGGACATTTCCTGACCAGGAGTTCCCTGTAATAAAGCATCATACTGTTTTTCTATTCCAGTTTTACCAACAATACTATTATTTGTATAACCTTTATTATAAAGTACAGTTACTTCTTCCTGAGTAATATCACCAACATAACCAACAATATGAGAAAGTGATTCTGTATGAAGATAATTTCTGATTGGTTTTGACCCCCAGCTGACACCAGGTAAATCAATTTTATTTTCTGCAATATTTGAAATCACACTAAAAGAAACGTTTGATTTTATTTGAACTGTTGTGTAAGACCTTCGTATATTTTTTGGAATTTTTTTATCAACAGCGGCCTTACTTATTCCAAGATAACTTGCAAGTTTTGCAGTAACTGTATCATATTTTCCAGCAGGAATTTCTGCAGGAGTAACAAAAACCGCAAAAGATTCTGTATTAATTACCATAGGAAGATTTGCATTGCGGTCAAAAATTTCACCTCGCTGAGCTGGAATTATAGTTACCTGACTGGAAATCCTCTGTGACTGGCTTCTATATTGATCACCATTTAAAATTTGCAGAGAAAACAAGCGAATTACATATAAAATGAGAAAAAGAGTAATAAATGCAAAGATAAATATTAATTTTGTCTTTTTTGAAAAACTGAATGATTCTTTATTATGCATTATTCATCTTATCCTTTGTTGTAATAACAGAAAGAGTATTTCTAAACAAGCCTAAAAACTTAAACACAAAAGGAGAAAGTAGACTGTTTACAATAAATTCAAATAAGAATTCATAAGAAACAAAACTTGTTACCAAAACAGAAACATTTGGGAATAAAAGAGAAACAATATGAATTAAAAGATGCTTGACAATTGTAGCAATTCCCACATTAAACATTGGCATTATAAAACCGGTAGATATTAATGTTTCTGAAAAAAATCCATAAACATAACCGATTATTGTTCTAATTAAACAATTAAAACCGAAAGGAACTCCGGTAATAAAATCTAAATAAAGACCGGAAATAAAGCCGCTTGTAACTCCGATTGTTTTTCCATTTAACAAAGAAAAATATACAGAGCAAATTAAAACAAAATCTGGAATAACAAAAAGGAAATTTATATTTGACAGAATTGAACTTTCAGCAATCGAAACACAGAATAAAATAAAAGAACTTAATAATATTGACTTTGCCATTATTCCCTACTCCTTTGTATTTAATTCCTTTTGATTTACGATAATTACATTTTCAAGACGTCCAAAATCCAAAATTGATTGTAATTCTATGTTTAATGAAGAGTTGTAATCCAAAACAGTAATTTTTGAAATTGTTCCAATTGGAATATCGCGCATATAATTATCGTTTTCACCGGAAGTAACAATAATATCTCCAATACTTAACTGATCTAAAACACGTTTACGAATGTACTGAAGATTTAATGGTTTATCCTGACTTCCAAGTCCATTAACAAGACCTAAATCACGAGTATTTTGAATTCTTGCAGAAACAATATTATCTACACTGTAAATTGGTATTACCTGGCAGGTAAAAGTTCCAACCTGAATCACTTTTCCTACAAGTCCATGATTTCCATTTTGAATTGCAATTACAGGCATATTCTTTTTTATGCCGTTTACAACCCCTTTATCCAAAGTTAAATAGGAATAAGCATTGTCTAATTCACGGGAAATTATTCTTGCAGGTATATTTTTTTCTTCCAGAGATTCTGAAAAACCCAATTGTTCTTTTAATCTGGCATTTTCTTTTAAAATGTCAGCGTTTGTTCTCTTCATTGATTCATAATTTTCTAATTTCAAAAGTAAATCATTATAATCACTTTTTAACTGTCTTAATTCTTTTACAGCCTTAAAAGTATCTCTTGTACCAGTGATAACATAATTTACACCTTTATCAATTGTAGAAAAGAAAGAGAAACCTATTTTCTTGAAATTTAAGACAAAAGAACCTGAAGAAAATCCAAGTAATACACCGGAAATCAAAATGAGTAGAACAAATAAAAAATCAGAAAATTTAAATCTGAAAGAAAATCGCTTTTTTTTTGCCATAAGTTAATCGTCTTTCAAATAAAATTATATATTTAAATTGTCGTAAACTGATTGTTCAGAAGACATATCCTTAAACAAGGCAAATGCTTTTCCTGCACCAATTGCAACACATTCAAGAGGTTTTTCTACAACAAAAACAGGAACACCAGTTTCTTTTGAAATAAGTGTATCAAGTTTTCTGAGCATAGAACCACCACCAGTCATTACAATTCCCTTTTCCATAATATCTGCGGCAAGAGAAGCTGGAGTTTCGCTCAAAACAATTTTTATTTCTTCTACTATTTTTGTAACTGGCTCTTTAAGAGCTTCACGAACTTCAACACTATCAATTTCCATACGGCGAGGAAGTCCTGTAATTGCATCAGTTCCCTTTAATTCCATTTTTTCAATTGTTTTTTCTGGAGCAGCATTACCAATCTGAATCTTAAGTCTTTCTGCAGCTGTTCTACCAATAATGAGATTATGGTGCTGGCGGATATGTTTTTCGATAGCCTCATCAAACTTATCTCCACCAACTCTGATTGAGTGAGTAACAACCATACCACCCAAAGAAATTACAGAAACTTCAGCAGTCCCACCACCAATATCACAAATCATATGACCAGCAGCTTCAAAAATTGGAATATCAGCACCAATTGCAGCAGCAAGACTTTCTGTAATAACATTTACTTCTTTTGCACCAGCATTCATTGCAGCTTCAATTACTGCTCTTCGTTCAACTTCTGTAATACAAGAAGGAATACCAATTTTCATTTTTACAGATTTTATAAACTGATGACGTGGAATAATTTTAGAAATAAAATATTTAATCATTTTTTCGGTGCTATCAATATCAGAAATAACACCGTCCTGTAATGGTCTGATTGCTATAATTTCGCCAGGAGTTTTATCCAGCATTCTTTTAGCCTGCTGTCCTACAGCAAGTATTCTTTTTGTACCTCTTTCAACTGCGATAACAGAAGGTTCATCTATTACGATACCTTTATCTTTGACATAAATTAAGGTATTACAAGTTCCTAAGTCAATACCTACTTCAGTAGAAAATTTATCTAAAAATGCCATTTATGACCTCCCATCGACATTTCAATACTTTATTATATCAGTTTTCTTGTAATTTTTGTAGTGCTCCAGAATGATTTAATTGAAGTTTCAATGCTTTTAACCATTCTGAACGAGCCGCAACCAAGGTTCCCTTCTTTTCGTGAATTAAACCAAGTCCATAATGAGCATCAGCAGAATTTGGATTCATTTTAAGGATTTCATCAAATTCTTTTTGAGCGGAATCTAAATCATCCTGTTCAATATAAATTTGACCCAGTAAATTTTTGCTCTTTACTACCAATTCATCATTTGAACTATTTTTTTCGACTCTATACAAATATTGTTTTGCAGCACCATATTCCTTTTGAGTATAATATTGTTCAGCTATACATAACAGCAGATAATCTGATTCTCTGACCAATAAAGCTTCTGTAAAAGCTGAAATACTTTCTTTTGTCATTCCCAAAGAAGCATAACTTAAGCCTAAATATTCTGAAATATCGTCAGCAACATAACCGGCATCTTTTGCCATTTTCAAATATTTTACGGCAAGATCTGCATAATAATGTGTTGTAATTGTATTTTTATAAAAATATGCACAACCAAGCATATAATAAAGTTGAGGGATGAGTGATTTACTTGCATTATAAAGGGCAATCCTCATATTATTAATACTGTCGTCAAGATAAGACTGAGAAGCTTGTGTATCTGTTTGAGCTTGAGCAAGGAAAAAACAAGCGTAAGAATAATAAGTTAAAGCTGTGTTGTTATAAGGATTATTCTGCAGGTAGATTTTTGATAATTCATACACTTTTGTGTAATCATATTCATTCCAGGCATTTTTTATTGTTTTTATTGTAATATGAGTATTATTGTAACGATTAATAAAGAATTGAACTGTTAATAAAATTATAAAAATAAGTAATAAAGATGAAAAAAATATGATTCCTCTTCTTATCCAGGGATTTTTTCTTCTTGCAGAATTAGAATTTTCACTTATTTTATAATTACTCATAATCTATCTTCAAAATAAACAGATGGGACAATAAGCCGGGTTCTGTCTTTTATTTAAGAAAACCTAAATAAAATTAACCATCTATCCAAGATTTCTGTTACCAGAAAACTTTAGCGATCTACCCGCAGTATTGCTCGGATACAAATTACTGCTGCTTAATCTTGCTCCAAATGAGGTTTACAAGCCATAATTGTTACCAATTATGCGGTGGTCTCTTACACCACCTTTTCACCCTTACCTGAAACCTTCAGGCGGTACAATTTCTGTTGCACTATCTGTCATTAAAAGAACTTTACAAGCTTATTATACCCTTTAACTTGCGTTAGAAATACAAAACTTATGCAGTTTTCTTTTAATGCCCGGTTATTATCCGGCATTTTTTCCGAAGGAGCCCGGACTTTATCTCATAATTATATCTTATCATCAGGATATAACTAAGCGGTTAAATCCCATCTGTATAAAACCAATACAAAAATTTAAACGCTTAGACATAAAATATGGCTAAGCGTTTAGAGGAATATTAAGCGAATTACTTTATAAAAGAACTAGTCTTCGTCAGAATTTTCCTCATCATCAGAATCGTCAGAATCACCTAAATCATCTTCATCGTATTCATCTTCATCATCTTCATTTTCTTCTGATTCATCGTAGTTTTCGTCATCTTCATCTACTGATGTGTATTCATCATCATCGTCGTCATCATCATCATCAAGGTCAGCCAAAGAACCAGAGATATTGAAGTTGAAACTTGCATTTTCCTGTTCTGTTTCAGGAACTTCTTCGTAATACAAGATTCTACTACAATAAGGACAGAAATTGATTGATTCTCCTTCACGAACAATATTTGCAAACTGTGCAGGAAGAATCATGTGGCAACCAGAACAAACGCCATTCTTTACTGAAACAATACCTTCTGAGTTTCTCTGTATAATTCTTTCGAATTTGAAGATAATTTCCTGATCCAAATTTGGAGTAATTTGATTTTCTTTAGCTTTTAATTCTTCAAGTTTTTCTTTATAACCATTAATTTCATTATCTAATGTGCTCTTACTTGCAGCTAAATCTGACTCCTGGAAGTTGATTTCTCCTTCCTTATTTTTTAGCTGTTCGTTTAAATCAGTAAGTTTCTTTTCCTGATGCTGTAAATCACGTCTTAAATCAGTTTCTCTTGCAGTAGCTTCGTTAATTTGTTTTTCCAAAGCTTCATATTCACGGTGAGTAGTAATGTTATCCATTCCCTTTTCACCTTCTTCTCTTGATTTTACGGCAGCTTCCAAATCAACTCTTAATTTAAGAACTACGTCTTTTACCTGATCATATTCAGAGTTGATAGCAATATATTCCTTTTTTGAACGAGCTAAAGCTTCATCCTGAACCTGTAACTGTTTAGGAGCGTTTTCAACCTTTTCTTCCAAAGCATATTTTTCTACCAGGATTTTCTGTAAGCTTTTCAAATTTTCAAAAGTTTCTGCAATTGTCATATTATTCCCCATCTACAAATATCATAACATTATATATTAAATAAAAAAATTAGTCTATCATTGCAAAATTTGTCAGCTAATTTTCGATATAATCTCTTAAACCATTAGCTCTTCTTGGATGACGAAGTCTTCTTAAAGCTTTTGCTTCAATCTGACGAATACGTTCACGAGTTACATCAAAATAAAGACCAACTTCTTCAAGTGTTAATGAATAACCATCTTCAAGACCAAAACGCATCTTAAGAACTTCCTGCTCTCTTGGAGGTAAAGTATTCAGAACTGCACGCAGCTGTTCCTGAAGTAAAGTAAATGCTGTTTGTGAAGCTGGATTTTCAACTTCTTTATCTTCAATAAAGTCTCCAAGGATTGAATCTTCTTCCTCACCAATTGGAGTATCAAGAGAAATTGGTTCACGGGCAACATTTTTTACCTGTTTTACTCTTGAAACAGGCCATCCTAACTGCTGGGCAATTTCCTCATCTGTTGGTTCACGGCCAAGTTTCTGCATAAGCTGACGACTTTCGCGAACAACTTTGTTAATTTGTTCAATCATATGAACTGGAACACGAATAGTTCTTGCCTGATCAGAAATTGAACGGGTAATTGCCTGTCTAATCCACCAGGTTGCATAAGTTGAAAATTTAAATCCTTTTCTATATTCAAATTTTTCAACAGCTTTAATAAGACCAATATTTCCTTCCTGAACCAAATCAAAGAAATGAAGACCGCGGTTTGTATATTTTTTTGCAATAGAAACAACAAGACGCAGGTTAGCATTGATTAATTTATTCTTGGCTTTTTCCATCATTACACGGCCACTTTCGATATTCGAAGCCATTTTTAAAATTTCTTCTACGCTGTTTTCAAATTCATATTCAAGTTTATGAAGTTTACGATCAATTTTCTGAATCTGTGTATATATTTCACGGATCTCATCAGCACTCATATTGAGTTCTTGTTCCAATTTTACAGCCTGACTTCTTATAGAAATCTTACGACCTAAATTACGAAGCTCAGAAGCATTGGAGATTCTTAACTCCTTCATCTTTTTTTCTTGTTTCTGATGATATTCTTCAATTTTGATTGTTGCTTCGCGATATTTCTGTGTGAATTTATCAAGTTCTTCAGACTGAATATCTACTTTCTGAAGTTCTGGAAGAATTATATTTCTTAATTCAACAAGCTGAGCATTCTGAAAAATTACACTCGAAGGTTCAGCTTCAAACAACTGTTTTTTAAGAACCATGTACTGTTTCATTTCTGCAAGTACTGGTTTAATGTATTCTCCGTAACAAGACTTAAGACGTCTTTTATCAGCCATTTCTTCGTTGATTTCTTTTCTGGTTTTTCCAGGTTCATGAATATCAATACGAGTGAATGCTTTTTGTGCAATTGCAAAAAATTCAGGAATCATTATTCCAGAATTTTTAATTACATCTTTAATAATATTATTTCCTTCTTCCATCTGTTTAGAAAGTTCTACTTCCTGTTCAGCTGTAAGAAGATTTTCACGACCAATTTCTCTTAAATAAAGTCTAATAGGATCATCAACATTAGAATCTTTGTCACCGTTGATTAATTTATTTTTGGAAGCCTTTTCTGCTTTTTCGATTTCAGAAACAGTTTCGTCTTCATCACCGTCATCATCTTCGTTATCGAGAATTAATTCATCTTCATCTTGCTCATCTACAACATCCTCATTTTCTTCTCCAATAATGTCAGTTTCAATAAGCTGGATCTTCTTTTCATTCAAGACTTTTAATAAACTTTCCATTTCTGGAGAATTAACAAAATCCTGACCAAGTAAATCTGTAATTTCTTCCCACGAAATTGTTGACTTATTCTTAGCAAACTCAACAACTTTGTTTACAATTTCATCAGATACCTGTACTTCTTCGTTTGAGTTGATTGAATCATCAAAACTAGAATCAGAAACGCTTTTTAAATTATTTTGCTTTTTAGAAATCATAATTGATAGTCACCTATTTTATTGTTAATGCTTGAATCTTTTTATCAAGTTCCATTTTTTGGATTACTAATGCATTTAATTGAGCCTGATCTTCATCAGTTGCAACTGTATAATCTTGAATCCTTTTCACCAATTTATTTCTCTGCTCTTCAAGACTGTTTTTCTTTATAAATTTCATAGTATCTTCTATTACGATACTAACATTATTCTGTTGATAGACTCTAGAAGAAATAACATCAGTGATAAGGCGAGTTAAGGATTCATCATCACATCTAGTTAAAACTTGGTGAATAGAAACGGCATTTTCATTAAAGCACTCTTCCAAAATTTTATATAATCGTCTGGCATAAGAATTATTTAAATCATTTTCAGAGATTACAGAGCGGAAGACCTTAAACTGGTCCAAATCGGCTAAAATTGCAATTAAACCACGCAATTCTGCGTCTAATTTTATTGATTTTGCATTTTCTTTCTGATTATTTACTGGCCGGATTTGATTATACTGCTCTTGGCTCTGATTTCTATGATTAAAATCTCTTTTTACAGCCTCCGGTTTTAAATTGAATGTCTGGCACAATTGCTCTAGACAGGACTCTTTTTCAATTTCAGATTTTAGAATATCTATATATTCAAAAAATTCCAGGGCAATACGTCTTTTATCATCAGGATTATCACCTGGGTATTTTTCCCCTAGCCTAATTAAAAAATAGTCGCTATCTAATATAGCACTGTTTACCTGCGCCGTCAAGTTTTCTTTACCAAATGAAAGCATAATTTCTGCAGGATCTTTTCCACCTTTTAATCGAATAACCTTTACAGAAAGATCATTCTTACGGCACATAAAAATTGCCTTTTTTGTGGCTGCCTGACCTGCTGAATCAGAATCATAAGAAAGATAAACGGTATCGGTAAAACTTTGTAACATTCTAACCTGTTCCTCTGTTAAGGCTGTACCTAATGGAGCAACAGCATAATCAATTCCACACTGGTGATATGCAATACAATCCATATAACCTTCACAGATGATAACTTTATTATTTGTTTTTATTGATTTACGGGCAAAATTAAAAGCAAACAGATTTTCTTTTTTGTGGTAATGCGGCAATTCCGGAGAATTTAAATATTTACTGTCCTTTTCTCCCTTAGGATGAAGAATTCTACCGCCAAAAGCAATAGTTTTTCCATTTCTGTCAAAAATCGGGAACATAAGACGATCACTGAATAAAGCTACATCTTTGTAATTTTTACTGAACAAGCCAGATTCATTTAAAAAATCATCTGTATAATTCTTACTTTTAAGAAATTTTTTTAACCAGAAGCGGTCACCAGGAGCATAACCTAATTTAAACTTTTCAAGGGTTTCCTGAGTTAAACCTCTTTTTTTTATATAATCTAAGGCAAATTTTCCCTGTTCACTTTCTAAAAGAAAATAATGGAACATATTTGAAGTTCTTTCATACAATTCCAAAGTTTCTTCATTTTTTTTAATTTTATTTACGTCTTCCTGAGGAACAAAACCATCTTCATAATGAATTTCGATTCCTGCTCTTTTTGCAAGCATATGAATGGTTTCTACATAGGAAGTTTTTTCCATTTCCATCATGAAGCTGACAACATTACCACCTTTACCGCAACCGAAACATTTGTAGAATTTTTTATCTGCGTCTACATGAAAAGATGGTGTTTTTTCCCCGTGAATTGGACAACAGCCCCAGTAATCATTTCCTGAGCGTCGTGTAAGTTTTGTATATTCTCCAACAATACTTACAATATCAGAGCTGTTATTAATTAAATCAATTGTTTCTTTGGAAATCTTTCCAGCCATCTTTTCTCGTCTTTACAAAACTAATGATTACTTGCGTGTTCTTCTAAAGTTCTGACAAAAACATGTTTACCAGCTTTTTCATCAGCAACCTGAAAGTAAAAATAATTAGTTTTTGGTGTATTTGTTGCAGCATCTAAAGCAACCAATCCAGGGTTTGAAATTGGAGTTGGTGTTAGCCCCGCGTGCTTATAAGTATTATAGGGACTTTCTATCTTGGTGTCAGAAATTAATATCTTTTCAGGGTGAGGTTTTCCTTCAATTTCTGTGATTATATATTCAATAGTAGCACAGGAATACAATCCCATATTAATTCTAAGTCGATTTCTAAATACACTGGCGATTAAAGGAGCTTCTTCGTCAACTTTATATTCTCTTTCAACAATAGAAGCTAAAGTTACAATTTCATATAATTCTTCTGGATTTTTTTGACTAAGATTTGGAACCTCTTTTATTTTTTCAAAAAAGTTATCTAGCATAGTAGAAACAACAATATCAGCTTTCATATCTAGATTAAAATAATAAGTATCCGGGAATAAAAAGCCCTGACATGTATCTGATGGAATTTTATATTTTTCTAAAATCTGAGGATTAAGGACTGATTTTTTAAAATCTTCGGCAGAACAAATACGATTTTCTTCAAGTAAATCGGCAATTTTTGAAATGGTATATCCTTCAGGAATTGAAACACTAATATACTCTGTTTGACCAGAAGATAACAATTCAAAAATTTCAATATAATTCATATTTGGCGAAAGATAATAAATTCCGCTTTTGAACATGTATGAAGGTAAAACATTTTCGTAAGGATAAAAAAATTTCAAAATTAGAGGAAATCTTGCTGAGTAATAAAATAATTTTGAATTTTTTATAAGATTTTTTTCTTTCAAAGAATTAGATATGCTCATAACAGACATACCTGAAGAAATTTCAACTCTTTGATAATCTTCCTGAAAATTATTACTTACAGGGCTTACCTGTGAATAAATAAGTCCGTAAATAATAATAAATAAAAGTACAATAGTTAAAATAACAGTTAGTAGAATCTTCTTTGATTTTTTCATGAGTAAAAACGTTTAGCCTCTTCGATAGTTAAATTATTGTAGATAGATTTTTCCAGAGACTGTGAAAAATTTTCCAAACCAGCTGGCAGATTATCTTCCTGTTCTCTAAAAAATCTGGCAAGAATAGCAACTTCTTTGGCAGAAAAACTATAAGTCAAAAAATAATTTGGATCTGTACTCTTTGAATTATCAGTCATCATAATTCTATTTCAACACCTTCTTTTGCCAATTCAATCTGTACATCAGAATGCTCTGTGTACATAGCATACCAGCGTGCAGCCTGTAATATAGAGTTAAGTTTTTTATCATCATAAGTTGGTTCATGATGAAAAAGATAAAGTTTTTTAATATTCCAGTGAATTGCAAAATCAACTGCATAACAAAAAGCTGAATGTCCCCAATTTTCTTTGCGATAAGATTCTTGGACTGTATATTGAGAATCAATAACAATACAATCAGCGTTTTTAAAAACTTTATCTACAGCTGGATTATTATCATAATTAATTGCCTTTAATTCGACATCTGTAGCATAAACAATTTTTTTACCATTATGCTCAAAAGAATAAGTAAATGATTTTCCCGGATGATTCATTTCGCAGGCATTTACAATGATTTCGCTGCCACAATTATCCTTCAATTTTAATTCACTTTCTTCTGTAAGTTTGTGAAATTTAAAATTTTTAGTAAAAGCCTCAAAAGGAACTGGATAATAAGGTTGAATCATCTGCTCTCTAAGATATTTTTCAGGATCTTCATGACATGAATAAACGTCAAAAATAGAAGCAGGATTATAAGCATCATCAAAAAAAGGAAGCCCCTGAATATGATCCCAGTGAAAATGAGAAAAGAAAAGATGATAATGATGGTCAGAAGGAACATATTGCGATTTTCCAAAAACTCTTATTCCAGTACCTGCATCTAAAAGAATTTTTGCAGCCCCAGCGGATATTTCAACACAAGGAGTGTTTCCTCCAGTTGTACCAAAAATCCACTCTGGCAATTTAGCAGCAAATTTTGCTCTAGTATCTGCAGAAACTAAATCTTCGGCAGAAATTCTTTGAATAACTGCCATAATTTTTGATTGAACCTGCTGAGGAGTTAATGGAGTTGGTAAAGAACCTCAAAAGACGTAATTGACCAGATTACAATCAGCGAACAGCTCTCACCTTTGTTCAA
>CAMGTC010000026.1 GCA_946061765.1 uncultured Treponema sp. | reverse complement strand
ATCCTCGACGGATGGGGAATCGGAAAGCACGGAAAGGGTGACGTTATCTTCAATAGGGTGTAACAAAGGTTATGATTATATTGGAGCACCTTGGTTTACAGAGCACAAACCTTATCCTAATGGGAATCCAGAAACCTGCGGAAACGGAGGTCTATCATTACGACGTATAAATTATTTTATTGACATACTATCATATAAAGGACCCGTCGAAACTCCTATATATTTATTTGCGAACTTATTAAAGAGTAAACAATACAATATCAAAAACTTTTTTAGAACCGTAAAAATGTGTTTTGGTTATGAAAATAACATAAATTATTATCTTACACATGGATTTACTCAAGAAGACGGATTCTTTTCGCTTACATTCCACAAACATACTTTTAAACCAATTCTTAAACCAGATTGGAAAACTGCTGCAAAATTTTCATTTGAAATGTCGCCAGAATTTTTATACACAGAAATTAAAGGATTACCTTTCGGATGTCATGCATGGGAAAAATACGACTATCAGACATTTTGGCAAAAATACATAAAATAAAAGGATATCATTAAAATGAGCAAACAATTATCAACACCTATTCTATTTCTGATTTTTAATAGAATTAACACAACTCAAAAAGTTTTTGAAAAAATAAAAAAGGCTAAACCAAAAGAATTATACCTTGCTTCAGACGGGCCTCGTAAAACTAAGGCAGGAGAAGATGAAGTTGTAAACAATGTACGCAATTGGGTTTTGGAAAATGTGGATTGGGATTGCAATATACACACACTTTTTAGAGAAACAAATTTAGGCTGCGGTAAAGCAGTATCGCAAGCTATTACCTGGTTTTTTGAAAATGTGGAACAAGGTATTATTCTTGAAGATGATATTCTTGTATCAGACTCATTTTTCCCGTATATGGAAACCCTTCTTAATCATTATAAAGATAATGAGCATATAATGCATATAACTGGACATAATCCGTTAACTATTTCTAAAAATGGAGAGGCTTCATATTATTTTTCTCATAATATGCATTGTTGGGGTTGGGCATCTTGGCGAAGAGCATGGCAGAAATACTCATTTAACATTACTAATATTCATGACTTTTGTAAAACTAGAGCATTTAAAAATTCTTTTAAAATGATTTCTGCAAGAAACGAGTGGGAATGTATTTTTGATATGATGGAAAAACATGAAATTGATACATGGGACCATCAATGGAACTATTGTATTCAATTTAATCAAGGTATATGTATCAACCCTTGCAAAAATCTGATAACCAACATTGGTTTTGGAGCAGATGCCACGCACACATGTGGGGAGGTTACAAAATTACAAGATCGTTTTGAAATTAATGAAATTGTTCATCCTAAGAATATAAAAGTAATTGATAAATATTGTAAAAAAATAAATATTGAAACATTAGGGATAAAAAAGACAACCCCTGTTGTAGCATTTAAGTATTATTTACGAAATTACATAAAACCTTTTTTCCATAAATCATAATACATCATTAACATAAAAAAGCCAGCTTTACTATCAACGATAATAAAAGCTGGCTTTCTGCAATAAATTGCATTAATTACTGTATTAAAAACATACCACATATTAATTAAAAAATCTATTTCCCTACTCTATAGAGATTTCTTTTTGTTTGCATTATAATAGGAATATGTTATACAATTTGCTCATCGCTCCAATCGAGACAATAATCGATTGGACTTTTCTATTCATTACACACAAATTCGCTTTTCTCGGTATTGCTGGAGCCATTTTTGGTGTCAGCATGGTCATCAACTTTTTGGCTTTGCCTATTTATAATATTGCCGATGCACTTCAAGAAAAAGAACGTAAAATCCAGAAAGGCATGGAACCTCGTGTTAAGAGAATAAAGCAGGCCTTCAAGGGTGATGAGCAGTTTATGATGCTTTCAACTTATTACAAGCAGAATAACTACCACCCTCTTTATGTTTTAAGAAGTTCTCTTTCCATTCTTCTTGAAATACCTTTTTTTATTGCAGCCTACCATTATCTTTCTCATTGTGAAGCTCTTCAGAATGTATCTTTCTTTATATTAAAAGACTTAGGAGCTCCCGACCATTTATTCAATATTAAATTTGGCTCATATATTTTCTACATAAATGTACTTCCAATCTTAATGACTTTGATCAACATTATCTCTGGTGCTGTGTATGCTAAAGAAGCTCCTGTAAGAGAAAAAGTTCAGATTTATGTGCTTGCAGCTTTATTCCTTGTTCTGCTTTATAATTCTCCTTCCGGACTTGTTTTTTACTGGATTTTAAACAACTTATTTTCTCTTGTAAAAAATGTAGTACTTAAGATGAAAAATCCTGGTAAAGTGCTTCATAGAATAATATCAATCGGATGTATTGGTATAACAGTACTTTTCTTGCTTAAGCATCCTGAAAGCCACTTATGGAAAAAAGTTGTTCTTTGTCTTTTTACTGCTTTAATATGCTTTTTACCTTTATTGATAAAAATTTTAACAACAAACACATCCAGTTTAATAAAAAAATTCAGTTTAAAAGTCAATGATAATTCTGTATATCTTTCAACAATTTTTTCTGGCATCGCCTTAACTTTATTATTCGGTCTTGTTTTACCATCAAGTGTTATTGCAACAAGTCCAACTGAATTTTCTTTCTTAGGAGCAACTGCAAACCCGACAAGTTATATATGGAGTTCATGTGCTGTATTTGCAGGTCTATTTCTCGTTTGGCCTTTGATTATTTTTTATCTTTTCAATAACAAAGTTAAAAATATTCTTTCACTTGTTCTCTTTACTATATTGGTGTCCTCAGCTTTAAATGCGTTTATATTTAAAGCTCCTTATGGAAACCTTAACTGCTTCTTTATCTTAGATCACCAGTCAACATTAAACGATATTCCTAAACACTTTATTATCTTACCTTTACTTGTCATTATCAGTGCAGCAGCATTATATGTTTTACTGTTTAACTTCAAAAAAAGTATTATTTCGTCTCTTTTAATTTCAGTAACTATCGCCGAACTTATTTTTGGTATAACTAAGGTTAACTTTATAAACAAAACATTTAAGATTTATGAAGCAAATCAATTGGCCATGAAAAAGAATGAATTAGCAAATGCAGTAACTCCATACTACCATTTATCAAAAACAAATAAAAATGTTGTAATTTTATTTTTAGATAGGGCCATTTCAAGTTTCTTTCCTGAAACATTAGCAGAATTTCCTGAATTAAAAAAATCATTTGATGGTTTTACATATTATCCTAATACAATAAGCTTTGGATATGATACAAAAAATGGCACACCATCAATGCTTGCCGGATATGATTATACTCCATTTGAAATTAACAAAAGAGACTCTGAACCTTTAGTCATAAAACATAATGAAGCAACATTGGTAATGCCAAAACTTTTCTCAGATGCTGGCTTTGAAAGTACAGTAACAGATCCACCTTGGCCTAACTATCAGTTTAGAGGTGATTTATCTGCATTTAATAATTTTCCTGATATACGCGTTACAGAAATGGCTGGAAAATATAATTTTGTTTATGCTAAAGAAAAGAATATTCAAATTAAAGATAATCCAGATGTCACTTGTCGTAAAAATATCAGATCATTTGTAGTTATGGAATGTATGTTTCCACCACTTAGATCTCTGTTTTATAATACAACATATTCTGAAGATTTATTTGACTCAGGCTTCATCGGACAGTTCTCTAATCTTTATTACCTCGATAAGGAAACTGATTTTTCATCAGAAAACAATACTTTTACCTTTATCGGGAACGAAACAACACATGATTTTATAATGATGAATCCTCCAGAATACGATATTCCAGATTCATTGCAGACACCAAAAGATGGTGATGATTTAGTTATGGGGAAACATGTCAATATTGCATCTCTAAAACAAGTTGCGAAATGGCTTGATTATCTTAGAGATAATGATTGCTTTGACAATACTCGAATTATTATAGTCGCTGATCATGCAATAAGAATTAATCATTCCAACTTTGATGCTTTCAAAGATAAAAACTACTCTCCAGAAGGCATTAATCCATTATTTTTGGTAAAAGATTTTGACAGTAACAGTACGTTAGCTACTGATTATTCACTCATGTCTAATGCAGATACTATTTACATTGCAACAAAAGATTTACCTGTTGATTCAAAAAATCCTTTTACTGGTAAGCCCATTATTCAACCGGATAAAACCAAAGGCTTAATCTTCTACAACACTGGCGCACCAGAAGGTATTGAAAAAACACAGTTTAATATCGATCCGACTCCATACCTGATAAAGGATTCTATCTACAACATGAAGCCAATGGACTAAAATCTATGAAAGTGACTGAAATATTTGATTATAAATTATTAAAATTTCTACTTGTAGGTATCGTAAACACTTTATTTGGTGCAGGATTGATGTTTCTACTATATAATATTTTCAACTGTACTTATTGGATGTCTTCAATCTGTAATTATATTTTTGGTGGTATATTAAGCTTTTTTCTAAATAAATATTTTACATTCAAAAGTTCAAAAAAATCACTAAAAGAAGTCATTCTATTTATCGCAACTCTTATTTTATGCTATTTAATTGCTTATGTTTTTGCAAAGTGGGCAATTTATCATATATTTGTTGCACAGACAGAAAAGATAAAAGACAACATTGCCATGCTTTGTGGGATGTTCATTTACACAGGATTAAATTATATTTTTCAAAGGTTAATTGTATTTAATACAAATTCAAAAGGAGAAAAATAATGCGAAAACCTATTCTTTTTATAATAATTCCATGCTTTAATGAAGAAACAGTCCTTCCGATAACATCTAAAGAATTTTTAGCTAAATTATATTCTCTTATCAATAATAAAAAAATTGATAGTAAGAGTCGAATATTATTTGTAAATGACGGCAGTAAAGATACAACATGGAACATAATTACAAATCTTGCAAAAGAGGATGAACACTTTATCGGAATTTCCCAAAGCCGAAATCGGGGACATCAAAATGCTGTACTAGCAGGCCTTATAGATTCAAAAGATAAATGTGATATTACAATATCTATAGATTGCGACGGCCAGGATGATATCAATGCAATAGATTCAATGGTTGATGAATATATCAACGGAGCAGACATTGTATATGGAGTCAGAAGTTCAAGAAAAACCGATACTTTCTTTAAGCGTTTTACTGCCCAATCTTTTTATAAATTATTAAATTCTTTAGGTGCCGAAGTTGTTTATAACCATGCAGATTATAGGCTAGTTTCCTGTAAAGTATTACAAGAATTTGCAAATTATAAGGAAGTTAATATTTTCTTGCGTGGAATGTTTCCTCTTGTAGGGTTCAAGAGCACCATTGTCTATTACGAACGACATGAACGCATAGCAGGAGAAAGCCATTATCCATTGCGAAAAATGTTAGCACTAGCGTTTGACGGTATTACATCTTTAAGCGTAAAACCTTTGCATTTAATAATCGGTATAGGAACTTTTGTAGCTTCCTTAAGTTTTATCGCAGTTTTCTGGTCTGTTGTAAGACAACTAACTGGTAATACAGTGCAAGGATGGGCAAGTACTACAAGTATAATCTGTTTCTTGGGAGGAATTCAATTAATATCTATTGGTATTTTAGGTGAATATATTGGTAAAATTTACATGGAAGTAAAACAGAGACCTCGATATATAATAAGTGAAAGAACAGATAACATTAATACTAATAACAAGGAGAGAAAAAATGTTAAAAAAGAAGACAAATAATTTTGCTTTTTTTGTAATACTTATTCTACAATTTTTATTTATTGTAACTTTCAATCATTTCACACCTTGGATCACAGATGATTATTCATTCTATGAAAATTCCTCAGTTCTTAAAATTCTTGAAGGATTTAACTCCTTTTACACTGGTTGGGGTGGTCGCCTTATAGGTTATTTTTTTACCAAATTCTTTTTACTCTTTAATAAAACTTTTTTTGATGCAATAAATTCCTTAATTTATGTTGTAAATATTTATTTAATCTATAAAATTATATCAAAAACCTCAGCTAAATATGATTATGTAAGATTGCTCTTTATTTCAGCACTAATGTGGTTCATTATTCCTGCATGGGGGCAAGATATTCTCTGGATTTGTGGAAGTGCAATGTACCATATTCCTCTTTTCCTTATTCTTCTTTTTATTTATCCATTTTCAGAAAATAAATCGCATTCACTTGTATTCTCACTTTTATATTTTCTTCTTGGTATACTTGCAACATGGTCAATTGAAAATTTTGCTGTAGCAGTTGTTGTTTTTATTATCTGCGATTTCATTTCATATAAATGTATTAATAAAGAAAAATGGCAAATCTGGAAAATATTTGGATTAATCGGATCAATCATCGGGACTATTATGCTCATCGCAGCCCCAGGTAACTACGTACGCATGTCAGCATTTACAGATACACGTCCTTTCATAGTTAAACTTGCATCTCGCTTTATAAACATAACAATCAATACAATTGAAACATTTCATATTCTCATTCCAGTTTTCATTGCACTTGTAGCATATTTAATTATCACTAAACAGTACAAAAAACTTATTACACCAGGCATTTATTTTATTTCTTTCTTAGCCTCTTTCTATTCAATGATTATGTCACCAACATTCCCAGATAGAGCAATGCTTTTAGGCATTGTGTTCTTTATTATTTCACTTCTAAAACTTTACGAAGAAGTCGACAAATCTGTAGACTTCAAAAAAACCGAATGCATCGCAGTTATCTCACTTTCATGCCTCGTTCTCCCCGTTTCTCTCTACAAAGCAGCTCGCAACATTTACCACTTTAACGCAGGATGGAAACAGCGCATCGCCTACATCAACGAACAAAAAGAACAAGGAAATCTTAACGTTACAGTTCCTATCATTAAGCTCATAAATCCTCACGTATCAGGATATGACTTAATCGATCTTTCAAAAGATCCAAATGAGTTTCCTAATCCATCCATTGCAAACTACTTTGGACTAGAATCAATTACTGGATACGAAGAATAAATTATGAAAACAATTTCTCTTATTGCAGATTTTGGTTCCTCTGGAGGAATTCGTTCCTATTTTAAGCAGCTTATTACATATTTTACTCAGAACTACAAAAAGCACGATATCGGGAAAGTGTATGTTTTTCTGACCCAGGAACAGAACGACAAAGAGATTCAATCTTTAGTTACTGCCAATACTTTATTTGAACCCGTTGTTCTGCCACGTATCTATCAGTTTACTATCATCTCAAAAGTTTTCAGAAAACTTGGTCTTTTAGACTGGTATGAATTTGTATTTGAAAAACTTACTGTAAACAAAATATTAAAACACAAACCAGATGCAGTAATCTATTCCATCTCCAACGGAACAAAATTTTTATACGCCTTAACAAAAGACACACCGGCTCTATTTATTTCTCATACACTCATGCTCTCTTCTCCATTAAACAAATCATACAGAAAAAAAGTGTATGATAAATTTAAAAACAAATGCAATCCCAAAAGCCGAATCTGTGCAGTATCAGAAACAGGAAATAATATTTTCCAGAAGTTCATGCCTTTAGAAAAGACATCAAAACTCTACACTGTTTTTCCAAACCACTGTGGTTTCTTAACAGACAAAGTTGAAAAAACAAAACACACAACTATTACTGTCCTTACCCTTGGACTTCTTGAGACATTCAAAAATCCAGACCTTTGGCTTTCAGTTGCAAAATCAATTACTGACAAATTCAAAAAAGAAAAAAAAGAAGTTCCTGATTTTATCTGGGCTGGAAGCGGTTCCTTTTATGACAGATTAAAAGAAGAAAGCAAATCTTATCCAAACATAAAATTTATCGGTTATCAGACTGATACAAAAAAACTCTACGAAAACTGTGACATTTATGTCCAGCCAAGTACAACAGAAAACTGCTGTCTTTCTGTCATTGATGCACTTAAGTACAGCCTTCCTTGTGTAGTAAGCAATGTCGGAGGACTTCCGGAACAGGTAATCGATGGTCATAACGGTTTCTTGTGTACTTATGACAAGTGTGAGGAATTTATAAGTTCCATCATAAAACTTCTTGATAACAAAAGACTTCGCTCAAGTTATGGAAAAAATTCACGTAAGATTTTTGAAGAAAAATATACACAGGAACAGTGGAATAAAAACTTCAGTAAACTCTTAAAAGATTTATTAAACTAAACTGTCCTGCCCAAAGTGAACTTGGACTTTTTTAGGAAAGCTTATAAGTGCGGGGAGGATTATAGCGTTAAAAGAAAGTCTGTGATGCCAATAATCGTAAAACCGTTCTCGTCTTTTGTTTCTTTTAAAGGACGGTTGATTACAATGATTTTTTTTATCTGATCGTTCAGCAAAATAAACGGGCGTACTTCGCGCTTTTTTGTCTGTGCGTCAGATAAGTTGTCGGTAATCTGCAGATAGATAGTTTCACGACCTTTTGTTGCCATAAAATCAACTTCGTAACTTTTTCTGACACTTTTCCCTTCTTCATTTTTTTCTATTGAATCAAAGCAGCCGACATTTACATTCCAGCTATGATATATCAGTTCATTGTAAACAATATTTTCGAGGATTTGTCCTTCATCGGGATACATAAAATCAAGTCTGGCATTGCGCAATCCTGTATCGCAAAAATAATATTTACGGGTAGAATTGATGAAATTCCTGCATTTTAAATCGTATCTTTTTGCTTCTTTGATTATGAATGCATCTTCAAATGCCTGAATATAAGCAGAAACTGTTTCTTTGCTGATTTTTTCTTTTCGTTTTGAAAGAAACGTATTGGCAAGTTTTTCTGCATTCAAAAGTTCCCCTGTGCAGGTTGCAAGAATTGTGCATAATTCATCGAGCGCTTCTTCGCGGCGGAGGTTTTTCCGTTCAAGAATGTCTTTAAAATAAGTTGTTTTGAAAAGTTCTTTAAGGTAGATTTCTTTTTCATTTTGAGGTTTGAGAACAGCTAACGGCATTCCTCCATACTGCATATATTCGTACAATGCTTCGAATTTATCCATTTTTGTCCAGTCGCAGAATTCTGCAAATGAAAGCGGTTGAAGGTGAATTTCAGTAGCCTTGTCCCTGAATTCTGTAACAATATCGCTGGACAGCATTTTTGAATTTGAGCCAGTTATATAGAGGTCAATATTTTTTTCATGAGAAAGACCGAGCGTTACATCTATAAATGAAATGACTTCGGTATCCCCTTCTTTTGCAAGAACAGTTTTACCGTCTGTTAAGTCTGGATTTATGATTGTATAGACCCTTTGAATTTCATCCAAAAAAACATAGAATTGCCGGGTTATATCAGAGCATTTTGAAAGAATGAATTCATTCAATGCAAGAGGATTTCGATAAGCGGCATTTTTTGCATCATCAAGTTCAAGAATGATAATGTTTTCTTCTTTTACATTCGTTTCTAAAAGCCATGAGCGGTAGAGTTCTTTAAGAAGATAGGATTTACCACATCGGCGAATGCCAGTAATGACTTTGGGAAAGCCGTTTTGTTTTGCCTGTATAAGCTGATTAAGATATTTAGGACGATTTGGCATTATCTATTCTCCTTTTTTGTAGAATTCTACAGATTTGTCGATTAGATAATAGTAAAAATATCAGTTTTTTTCAATTATGTTTTTGATTTTTAATAAATTCTTTTTAAGTTTTGACTTTTTTAATAGGGGACATTCAATAACATAATTTGAGTAAGTTTTTTTTCTACAACACCAGGGTTGCAGCAATTCCATGTTCATTCAAAGCTTGTGTAAGCAACAATGCACCATTGGCAGCTCCGCCACCAGCATCAGTGTAATTAAGTAAAAGAATTTTCATAAGGTTTTTCCAAGTATTTATACAATTTCCTCTAAAACATTGCTTTTTGCATCGAAGTATTTTTTTACTTTATCTTTTGGTAACATTGATTTTAATGATCTGTATGAAGTTGAATATAATTCTTTTTTAGGAATTTCTTTTCCAACAACTCTACAAAAATAATTATATTCACCAAGATTTTCTTTGCAATAATCTAAGGTTACTATTAATTGTTTACATGCAGTGTTAAAATCTACGCCCTTTAATTCAACAAGATAAACATCTCCATTTTCTAAAAACAAACCTTTATCACATTTTTTTGTTTCAACATCTTTCATAAAATCTTTATCAATTTGAAAAGTAAAACCTTTTTTCTTATTTATATTTTTTCCAATCCATTTTTTTCCTTTTTCTTCTAAGACAAAAAGTTTTCTAGAATCAGGTCCTGAAATTATTGATTTTTGAAGAAGTTTAGGAACAAAATTATCACTAGGCATTTTCAACCTCTTCATTATATAAATCATCAAATTGCTGATTCAACAAAGTTGAACAATCATCAATTACTGTTGTATCTATCATTTGATTTTCTCTGTCAAAAATATCGATTATGTTCCCATTTTGAACTAAAAAAGCAGAACAAAACTTTGCATCAATTTTATATTGATTTTCAATTTGCTTAGAATTAATTTTTGAAGCATAAAGCAAATTGTTTAATGTACTCAAAACAAAAGGAGAGTGTGTTGTAATTAGTAACGAATTTCTAACATTTTCATTCAGACACGAAATCAAAAATTTTGTAACTTCAATTTGCGAAGATGGATATAAATTTTGTTCAGGTTCTTCAACAATGTTTGCAAAACATATATTTAAAATCGAACTAAGATGTGACATTAAAATTATTTTTTCTGATTCTGTAAAATCCGAATTCAAACCAACCGAAATTGCTCTTTCAAACTTTTCTATAACTTGTTCTGCCTTATCCTCAAATAATTCAGGAAAATGTGATTTAATTAATTCTTTGGCATATTCTTTTTCTTTAGAACTAAAATTTGCTATTTTATCAAAAAAATCTTCAGTAACACTTTTAGATAAATAATCAGAAATTAAAAAGAGTGGGGCAAAAGATTGTAGTCCACTAGAAGAAGCAGAAAGTTTTACCATAGAATTATTATTTATATCTTCAATGAAACCTGTATTTATTGCTTTATTATAAGAATATTCAAATCCATTTAAGGGAAGTTTTTTCTTTTTTTCGCCAAGTTTTTTACTTGCTTTTATAAATTCCTCATAAGTTGATTGTAAGGTATATGGAAGTCCACTGATTTCATCTACATCTTCTAAAACAGAAATTAAATTTCTCTCAGAAGGAATATACATTATTTTCTTTCCATTGTATTTAGATAAATCATTTTTTTGAGTAATTGAAAATTTGGATTCTTTATATTCAAAATCAAAAATATCACTTTGGTAATAAATATAAGTTTCTGTTTTAAAGTACCCATTAATTTTTTGATTTTTGCATAACTTGATAAAATCCTCAGTTTTGAACTGTGTAAAATCTCTTCTTTTTTGGACTATATCTTTTTCTAACCATAATAAAGTTGAAATAAGTTTTGCTATAGTACTTTTTCCAGTTCCTTGTTCTCCAATAAAAACAGAGCATTTAGAAACATCAAAAAAATCATCGGTTTGAAGATTTTCATAACCATTGATAATCGGACCAAAGTTCTTAATTTTTAACTTAATCATAATTCTCCAAAAAAACTTAGATTACATAAAATTCTATCAATAAAAGAAGAAAAAGAAAAAAATCTTAATTCAATACAACCTTTAAGGAAGCTTCTACAGATTCATTGTTTCCTCCATCTGTAATTATACAACATCCAGTACCAGATTGAAAATACAAACTACAATTCTTTTCTTGACATTTTCTAAAACAAATTTAAGTCCATTTCATCTTTATTCAGGAGTCTTATGCCGGCGAAAACGATAAAGTAAGATTCACCCCTCATAAATTCAACTAAATGTTGCAAACCATTGTTTTATATACTATACTTAACAAGAGGTTATCAGGTAAAACATGCAGGGCTTTGTAATTCCAGTTCCACAAAAATACGAACAGATCGCTATCGCAAACATAAAAAGCATCAGAAACAAATTCAAAATCGACACACCAGTCGAAATCTGGGAGGCTGGATCAGAAATCTCCGATGCTGCCAGAGAAGAATTCAAGAAAATGGAAAACATCATTTTCAGAAATGTTTCTGAGTACACAGACGACCTCAAGCACTGGAAAGGCTTTCAGATCAAAGCTTTCGCAGCCTACTACACTTCTTTCGACGAGTTCATCGTATGCGATTCTGACATTCAGTTCTTTCAGAATCCTCTGACTATGTTCAATGACGTGCAGTACAAAGAAACAGGCTGCTTCTTCTTCAGAGACCTCAAATGGTATTTTTACAATCTCAACAAAGAAAAAAATCCTAAAGATAAATTTTCTTCAAAAGAACATTATCTTGACCGCTGCAAATGGCTCAGAAAAATTCTTCCTGAACCTGGCCCATATTTTCCGAAGGAATGGCTCTGCATGTACGAAGAAAAAGTTCCAGACTCCAAAATTCTTGAAGCATACATGGAAGCCGGCGTAATGTACTACAATAAAGAAAAAATGCAGAAGGCTCTCAAGATTGCATTTGACTTAAATGACAACCACGAAGAAACTTACAAATATGTCTGGGGCGATAAAGAAACCTGGTGGCTTGCCTGTTGCATCAACGGACAGCCTTTCGGCATGAACAAAAAAGTTCCTGTTTTACATCCACCTTTGACTCACTACTACAAAGGTAAAAGATATTTTATGCAGAAGGAATTTGTATTTAAAGATGCACTTATTCATTACCTCAAGCTTCCTTTAAGAAAGATTAAAAATCTTTTAACCGGGAACCCTGGGTATAACCAGTTTTATGTGTAATTAAGCGATGGCTTCATATTCCTGAAGTAACAGTTCTGCCGGAATATGAAGTCCTTTTGATAAATTTCGAATCATATTAAGACTTAATGTTCTCTTTCCTGATAAAACTTCAGAAACCTTTGATTTACATCCGATTAATGGTATCAAGTCTTTTGCAGTAAGATTCATTTGTTCCATTCTAAATTTAATTGCTTCTATCGGTGTAGGATTCTCAACTGGAAAATTTCTTTTTTCATACAATTCAATTAGTGTAACTATCAATTCAAGTTTATCGCCGTCTGGAGTATCAGGCTTTGCATCAAACAATTTATCAGCAAGTTTCAATGCTTCTTCGTAGTCATGTTCAGTTTTTATTAATTTTATTCTATTCATTATACAGTCTCCGCATCTATTTTATTGTATTCTGCATGTATTTCTATCTGCCCTTTCTGTTTCTTTGAACCAGGTTTCCAACGAAGCTTTTGAATTAGGATTTTTAATCCAAAATTGTACCAGAGTTTTTCTGGCAATAATTCTCATATTTCCAACCCTGATTGTTCCCATATTGGGAACAATTCTAATATAACATTACATTTAACTTTCGTCAAATGTTTTACTATATCATCTATCTATTTTATTTTTTTTCACACAAAACTGAGTTATTTGCCTTTCTTTCCTTTTCCCACTATAATAATACCGTAAAGGTTACTGCAGTTTAATCCCTCAATTCCAATTTGAGTTTACAAAACTCTCGACTAACAACTTAAGAACTCTGTTCTTACTGCCGTACGGTATTTACCACATGTCATCTGAGATTGGACAGATGGACTAAAGAATGCGTATGCATTCTTATTCCATTATTACAAGAGGTACCTTTATGCCTTCTTTACGTCCAAGCCCTGAGGCTTTGCTTAACCCATGTATCGATCCGATTTTCAAGATTCTTTTCACACAGGAATCTGAGGAATCTCGAACCGCCCTCACCTGTTTTCTATCTGACATTCTTCAAAAGACTGTTACTGATGTTGTATTGCAGCCTAACGAATTATCAGGCGAAGCATTTTCAGATAAACAATCTGAATTTGACATTAACTGCAAAATTGATGGTAAAATTGTCAACATTGAAATGCAGGGACAAAACAATAATTTTGATTATGGAAAGCGTGCAGAATATCATGTAGCACATCTTTTAAATCATTACACTCCAAAAGGAAAAGACTGGATTGACATTCCCCAGGTTTACCAGATTTCTGTCTTAAACTTTATATATGATAATAAGACTACAAATGCTGTTAATCACTACACTTTGAAGACACCAGAATCTGCAAAACTTGAAGAAATCCTCAATGTAATATTCCTTGAACTCCCAAAAATCAAAGAATGTTCCGATGATATTTCAAAATTGACTAAAGCTCAAATGTGGGGTAAATTCTTTTTATACGCATCAAAGGAAGAAAAAAAAGACTATATTGCCCAACTGGCAAAAAGCAATCGAGGTATACATATGGCCGTAACAGTATTAAAAGATGTAAGCCAGGACGAAATGAACTGGTATCATGAATCCCGCTATTGGATGCATGTTTCCGATGAAATTTCAGCACACAACGCCGCAGTAAGAATGGGACATGCCGAAGGCCTGGAACAAGGTCTTGCAGAAGGAAAAGCAAAAGGTTTAGCAGAAGGCCTGGAACAGGGTCTTGCAGAAGGAAAAGCAGAAGGCAAACACGAAACTCAAATCCAGATTGCAAAAAACATGCTTGCCGCAGGTCTTGATCCAAAATTAATCTCAACCACTACAGGTCTTTCGCCTGACGAAATCAACGATCTCAAAAACTAAATCTTAAACTTATATCAGATGCCTCATCACTCCTCATTCTTCCCCATTCCCGAGACATCTGATATAATAAAATTATGAAAATTGCACTTGTAAAACAAGATCTCTACGACGACCTTTATGTTTGTCCTAACAGAACCCCGGTCGACGAAATGTTCCTTTCAACACTTATGAGAACAGGTCCGCTTGGACTTTTTGACAAAGAAATTGATGCTGACTATTTTATCATCAAGGAACAGCCAGACATTGATGGCGGTTTAATAGGCGGCGCTTCATGCATTATTTTAACGGCAGCCTTTATTATATACGTTTTGATTTACAGGCACATTTTCAAAGAATTTTTTTTATTTCATCAACAGGAACACCGTATTCTCTTGCGACATCTTCTACAGGCAGATTAAATTTCTTTACAGCAATAACTGCCGAATCAAGTTTTGCTTTTGCCATTCCTTGATTGAGCCCGTATAATTTACCCAGTTCCATGCCTTGCTTTTTGCCTAACTCAAGACCGAGTTTTTTTCCTTCGTTGTATTTAAGGCTCATTTCCATTTGTAATGTCATGTACTGCCTCCTGATATTAGCGTTTTGGATTGCTTTTTTTACCTGCATGGCAAGGTCTTGCGTAAAATTGTTCTGAGGGACGTTTGTTTTGATAAACTTGAAAAAGTCGCGAAGTTCTATATTCCCTGTATCTTTCCAACTGCTTATATTATAAAAAAGTTTTTTCGTTTTGTCATCCGGTAAATTTGGGTCTGTCAGAGAACATTGAAAATCTTATCCTTTATTACTATAATGCTTTTATGAACATAGCTTTTGTCGATATGACTTTTCATATTCAAAATACAAAGTCTTCTCAATTTTTTATTGAAATATTAAAACCGCTTGGAAATATTCATCATATATCGAATATAGATGCATGGAGAATTGTACCGAAACTAAAACCTGATATCATAATTATATGGCAGCTTTTGTTAAGTCCTGAAGAAATAAATTTTTTTGGCGTTTCAAATGTTGTTCTGATTCCGATGTTTGACGCATGTCCACATACAATGGATTTCTGGAATCAGTATAAAAAATACAAAGTGTTCTGTTTTTCAAAAACACTTTATGATTCTGCGATATCCATTTCGAGATTCTGTCTGTAAATTTCGTTTAATTCTGTTTGATTCGTCATTTTTTTTCAACCACATACGACTTTTCAAAAACAAATATTTTTGAAAGAACTTCTTGATTTACACTGTCATACAGTAATTCCTTTTTCTCTGACAAAATTTGAAATATCATCAACAAGAGCAAGATTTCCTTGTGTATGAAGCACGCCATAATATTTGATAATATAGTCATCAAGTATTTTTGTTTTATTCAACAACTGGAATACTT
>CAMGTC010000025.1 GCA_946061765.1 uncultured Treponema sp. | reverse complement strand
AAAACTCGAGACTTAAAATAGATGGCGAAATTTAAGCCATCTATTTTAAACCTTCCTTTTCAGATTCATCTTTTTTAGGCATTAATAAATCGCGATTGATTAACTCAAGTCCTAAAAGAGAAGATGCACACAAAACAAAATCACCTATTTTTCCAAATTCTATGAATATGCACAAAAGTGGAATTAAAACTGCACACATATAAATCAAAACAATCCTAAATTTATAGGCTCTGGTAAAATTTGACTTATCAATAATTCCTCGTTTTTTTACTCTGATTAAGAAGAAAATCAAATCAAATGCTTCCAAAATGATTGTAACAAAGGCACAAATTCTGCTAAAAGTTATACTCATTTTAATTTTCCATAATAAATCTTTTTAATGTATTTCTGGCACTATCAAAGGCCAAAGGACAATTATCAATATCCTGCTGACTTTTAATCTTATAACTTACAAAATCAAGAACTTCCGATTCCTGTTTTTTAAGACTTTTTATAAAATCCTGCATATCAGAATATTCAGATGGTAATTCAAGTGTAAAGAAAATATCGCAGGTTTTATAGGTAATTCCCTTGTATTCATAAGTATTTGGATTGGAACATAAAAATTTTGCACCGTGAATTTCAACTCCAATTTCTTCTTTACATTCTCTTATGACAGCATCCTCAGCTGATTCTTCTGGATCAATAAATCCACCTGGTAAGGCAAGTTTTCCCTTTTGAGGGTCTTTTGCTCTTACTTCCAGAAGAATATTATTATTTTTATCACAAATAATAATTCCAACTGCAGCCGCAACATTATTATACAAATCAAATCCACAGTCAGGACAAAACCATTTTCTATTATCTTTATACTCAATTTTTTTAGAGCCACATTTTGGGCATAATTCAAAATCATTAGCCATTAATTAAAACCTCTCATTGTAATTGCATCAGCCAAAGCTTCGGATCTTTTTATTGTCTGAATAATCATTGGTATTATAAGCGGCATTGTAGCCTTTATTTTCCCCATAGCGCCTTTAACCTTTCCCATCCCCCCTCTAATTATCTGAGTCTTAATAATAGATGAAGCTTCTTCTATCAAAAGAGGGATAAATCTAAAAATAATTTCAAGAATTAAAATAAAATACCTTACAGGAATTTTTATCCATGTAAGAGGAGTTAAAAGCCCACGTAAACCATCAATCAAATCATATTCGGGAGTAGAAACAAAAAATCCACAGAAAACAGAAATAGAGGCAAAAGTTCTAATAAGAGAAGCAATCACAAATATAATTTTTGACGGAGTAACTAAAAACCATCTCCATTCGGTAAAATGAATTTCGCCGGGAATTGGGGGATGAAATATCATCTGAAAAAGTGAAAATATCAATAAAAATGGCAGAATCTTAAGATAAGTTATCATCAATTTTTTAAATTCAAATCCAGATAGATGAGCATAAGCAAAAGAAATCAAAAGTCCCGCAATACAAACTGGCAGAGATTTTATACACATTGAAGTTATAAATAAGGTCAAAAATAGTAAAATCTTAACCCATGGGAAAAATTTTCTTATTAAAGCCGTTTTTTTTGTGGTAGAAATTTGTAAAAAATGCTGAGAATTTCTTAATCCCTTTAGCATTCCCGCAGATGAATATGATTCAAGTTCTTCCAGATTATCTTCAATATCATCTTCTTTTACCGGGCAGGAATCTTCAATAATAGAACCTTTTTGAATCTTTATTTCCCTGTCCGCATATTCAGCTTCATCTTCCTTATGAGTACTAAAAAGAACTGTTTTTCCAGATTTTGTCAATTCTTTCATCATGGTAAGAACTTTATATCTAGCCATACTATCCAAACCGGCTGTTGGTTCATCAAAGAATATGATATCTGAATCTAAAGCCAAAATACCTGCAATGGAAAGCCGCCTTTGTTCACCACCACTTAAAGAAAATGTCTGACGTTCTCCAAAATCATCAAAAGGTATGGCTGCTAAATCCATAGAATTTTTAACCAGCTCTTTTAATTTTTTTCCCTTTACCCCCTTATTCAAAGGACCAAAGGCAACATCATCGGCTGCAAAAGTTTCAAAAAGAGCAGCAGCGGCATTTTGCTGAGCCATAGAAGGTCTGGAAATTCCCTGTATTTTACAAGTCTGAAGAGTTTTTTGATTTTCCCCAGTTTTTTCCTGATTTTTAGCCGAAATTAAGCCTGAACAAATTTCAAGAATTGTAGATTTACCGGAGCCAGAAGGCCCTGTTATGGCTGTTAAACTTCCCTGATAAAGCGAAAAATTAACATTTTGCAAAGTAGGATTTTTATCGTAAGAATAATTTAGATTTTCTACTTTAAAGCTGACTTTTTTATTAGATTTTTGAGCCAATAGTGATTTTGGACATTTTTCTAATTCAGGTCCCTTTAAAATCAAGAGATTTTGAGGGATTTTTAAGAAATCATCTCTTTTTCCTTCAAATATTTTTTTACCTCTTTCTATTCCAATTACATATTCTGCTTCGTTTACAACTTCCATATCATGAGTGATTTGGATTATTGTATTTCCAGCCTTGTGCCAATATCGTAAGAACTCAAGGATATCCTGGCGGGACAGTGGATCTAGCATAGAAAGAGCTTCGTCCAAAATTAAGATTTCAGGTCTTAAAGCAATCATGCCAGAAAGTGCAATTTTTTGAGTCTGCCCTAAAGACAAGGCCGAAGTTGAAGATTCTGCCCTATCAAGCATTTGTACAACATTCAGACTTTCTATTGTCCTTAATTCAATTTCACTTTTATTAAGCTTTAAATTCTGAGGACCAAAAGCTGTATCTCGGCTGACTATTCCACTTACGATTTGATTTTTTGGAGACTGAAAAACCATTCCAATTCTAAGGGAAGGTTCAATTTCAACACTACCAGATTCTTGATTTTCAAGACCACAAATTATTCGAGCCAGAGAAGATTTTCCGCTTCCATTGTAACCAACAATTGCAGTGTAAGAACCTTTTTTTATATCGAACGAAACATTTTCCACTGCATATTTTGGAGACTGAGGATATTTAAATTTTATATTTTTTACTGAAATTACAGTAGAGTTCACGGCAATACTCTACAACTTTTACTTTCCTGATGGAATACCAATAATTTCTGATTCTATTTCAGATTTTACAGCAAGTTTTGATTTTGCTCTTTTATTCTTACTCTTTGAAATATCCATTGGTCTTGTAGGATTTCCATTAGAATCAATCTTACATTCCTGTTTTGCAGAAAGAACAATTGCTCCCTTTGGAATTTCATTCGAAGCCTTATTTTCGCTAATCAAATCTTCTAAATCAGAAGTATAAAATTCATCCAAAGAATCAGCAACGAATTCTTCATAATCTTCTTCATCTAATCCCATTTTTTTCTGTAAAAAATCATAAGTAGAACGGGAATAAGCTATAACTGCGCCCCTGTTACAAGTAAGTTTACCATAAGATGTAACCCTGTAATCTGCAACCTGAGCTGAAGTTACAAAATCTGAACTTTTGATTACAAATTCACTTAAAACGCTTGAAGTCTGCTGAATATTTGCATCAAGATAGCCTGTTAGCAATTCAATTTTTACCTTTTCTTCGCCATTATTAATTTTATACTCTTCAAATTTTAATCTGCTAAAACCACCAAGGGTAACAGAAGATTCTCCGAATTTTAAAGTAACAGATGAATTAAAGGCACTGGCAATTACTTCGTCTGGGAAAATTTCATCATAAACATTTAAAGTTTGCCATTCATTGTTTCTAAAAACTTCGACTTTACCGTTTAAAGAATTTACAAGTCCATTATCAGCAAAAAGAGCCGAATTAACAAAAAGTACTAAAAAAACTGCCAAAAAGCCTTTGATTATTTTTTTCATTTCCAACTCCTTTTAGAAAAGATATTTAAGATTTACTTTTCCAGTGTAATTAGTTTCTGGTCCAATAAAACCATTTGCCATATCAATAAATGCACTAAGATCAAATCCTAATTGTAAATCTGAGAAAATATCAAAATATAAAGCAACTTGTCCATCTACGCCAGAAAATATAAAAGAAGTTTCTGGAAGTCCAATTACAGCCTTAGCGATTATGTCAAAATACAAGTTTTCACCTGCTAAATTAATGTCTATTCCTGGTAAAATAAGTCCACCGTATTCTGGATTAGACAAAGAATGATATGCAAGTTTTGAAGTTACGCCAGTAAACATTGAAAAAGGTCCGTGTTTTCCAGAAGCGTATTCTACTCCCAAATGACAGGTAAATGCTGATTTTGTATAAATTGAAAGAAGAAGTTTTGAATAATTGGTCAAAGTTTTTGACATATCAAATCCAAAAGCGGAAAGTAAATCATAATAAACTAAACCAGAAAAAGGTCCTCTAAACTCTACAAGACCAAAATATCGGTCAAGTTTTTCAATCCCTTCCACAGCCTGTAAATCAAAGTATCCCTGAAACTGAAAACTCAAAGACTGACTTCCATTAATTGCAGGAAAATCTAAAGTTGCAATAAGAGGAAGAAATGAATGAGTAAGACTGTAGACACCAGGCTGACTTTCATAATAAATTACAGAATTTGATTCATCACGTTTTGGAGCAAGCATTGTAACATTATTAGAATTCAAAAGACCTGTATAACCGGCATAAAAACTACAGGTAATTACTGGAGCCGATAATCTAAGCAAAGCACCGTCACAAAGCTGATCAAAAATTACAGAAGAATTGTCTTTTACTGAAAAACGTCCAATATTTACTGACAGGGTTGATTTTGCTAATTCAAAACTTCCAGAAAACTTAAAAAGATCTAAATCAAAAATATTAGAAAAATCTATTTCCCCTGCAGAAAAAGATGGAATATTTACTTTGTTTGTATAACTTACTTGAGAAGTAAAATACCAGTCAGCATCACCAGAAAGTTCTTTATTTACCCAGAGATTAAGAGTTTCTGCATTCACAATTGGAAAAGACGAAAAATCACTAGATGATACTTTTGTATTGTTTATAAAAGCTCCTCCCCATTCTGCACAGAAGAAAGGATAAGCCAATAGAATAAATAAAAGATTTACCGCAATTAATAATTTTTTCATTTATACTTTCTCCTTACACTTATTTTTTTTGATATTTTAATGAACAGGCAGTAAAAATATCTAAAGCTTCACTTCCCGAAACCATTCTGTGGGGGTCATAACGGGAAGGAATAATACCATCACTTTTTAACTGTCTAAGAGCATATCTTGGCGAACCGTTTGTAATTCTATACATAAGTCCACCCTTTATATCCCAAATCTGTGAATAAACAAAAGCAAGATTTATTAATGCAACTCCATTTGTTTCATAAGCGGCATAAGGAATCTGCCCCCTCTCGTACAAAATATTTATTGCATCTTTAAAATTTACATCTTCATTGGCAAGCCCCTGATATACAACAGACAAATAACAAAGCTGGCCAAGTGAAATTTCATCTTCTTCTAAAATTTGACTGATTACTTTTGAAGACTGACCATAAAGGCTTCCCACAATAAATAAAACAAATAAGACTGATAATATTTTTTTCATCCTTGACATAATTTTACCTAAATCTCCTTAAATACTATTTTACACTAATTTATATCACAAACAGAATCTCTTTCTATTAGACTACATGGAAGTGCAATTTTTTGCTCTACAGACTCACCATTTATAATCCTTATTAAAATATCGGCAGATTTCTCTCCAATCTCTCTATGAGGAATATAAATTGTTGTAAGTTCAGGATTCATAAATCCACTTACATCTCTATTATCAAATCCAACAACAGAAATATCTTTACCAGGTTTTAGATTTTTTTCTGCCAGGACCTTATAAACACCATAAGCCATAATATCATTAAAACAGAAAATTGCAGATGGAAGCTCATTTGATTCAAAAAGATTTTTACATGAATTATAACCAGATTCAAGAGTCCAGTTACCGTAAACCTGCCAGTTTTTATTTACCGGCAAAGAATGTTTTTCCATGGCTTTATTAAATCCTGCCAGCCTGTTTAATGTGTGAATGCTATCTTTATGCCCCATGATTAGAGCAATTTTTGAATGCCCCTTACTTATCAGATATTCTGTCATATCAAAACCAGCCTTTTCATCATCAAAAACAACACAGGGAGTTTCTGCAGTATCGTAGGCATAACAGATTACAAAGGGAATATCCAGATTTTTTGGAATACAGTCAATATTTCTTGAGTGAGCTGCAATATATATAATTCCATCTACTTTTATTACAGACATTTCCTGAATTGCTTTATTTACAGCTTCTTTATATTCCAGGTGATTCTTCCATATATATGAAGTCTTATAATAAAAACGAATATTTTCAAGAATTACTTTATATCCTTTACATTCACAAAGACCCATTAATCCATCAATAAGATTTGGAGCACTAAAATCAATTACATCATCTACAATAACACCAATTGTATTTGTTTTATGGGCGCGTAAAGTTCTGGCCATAAAATTTGGCTGATACCCAGTTTCCTTTATAACTTCTAGAATTCTTTCTTTAGTTTCTTCTGAAAAATTAGATTTTCCGTTAAGAATATTAGAAACTGTTGCAATTGAAACTCCACTCTTTTCTGCAATCTCTTTTAATGTAACCATAAGAGCAATTATATAGTAAATAATACAAAAATTCATTACTTCAGGGCAAACGCATCAGGGCTTCCGCATTATAAACAAAAATCCGATTTTTTGGCTCCCAGTCACGGTTGCGTGATTCAAAAAAACGCGCAATAATGCGCTACACGCTTTTTGTGGTATAGAAAATATTGAACTGCCGCTTCGCAGCAGCCACAAAAAGAGCCTTTTTGAACCACGCCCCACTCCTTCGCACCAACATTACGGAAAAGCATTTATAATGCGTTTGCCCTGTTCATTACTTGCTTTACTATTCAAACTTTCTTATATTTACAATAATAAGAGCAAAATAATATTTATGAGGATATAAAATGGACGAAAAATTAATAGAAAACTACAAAGATTTTCTTACAAATGGTAAAACCGAAAGAGAGTGTGTAAATCAGATTGTAGAATTAGCAGAAAATAAAGGCTACAAAAACATTGATGATGTAACAAAATTAAAAAAAGGTGACAAAGTTTATATAAAACAGATGAATAAAGCTATTGCCCTCTTTGAAATAGGCTCAGATTCTCTGGAAAAGGGAATTAATATTTTGGGAGCTCATATAGATTCACCAAGATTAGATGCAAAACAGAATCCTCTCTACGAAAAAGATTGTATGGTTTATTTAAATACACATTATTACGGAGGAATTAAAAAGTATCAGTGGACAACTTTACCACTTGCAATCCACGGAGTTGTCTGCCAGAAAAACGGAAAAATTATAAATGTTGTTCTTGGAGAAGATGAAAATGATCCAGTTTTTTGTATTTCTGATATTCTTCCACATCTTGCTCAGGATCAGATGAAAGATAAGGCCAGCGATTTTATTAAAGGCGAAGATCTAGATTTAATTATGGGCTCTGTTACTCCGGAAAATAAGAATTCAAAAGAAGAAAAAAACAGAGGTAAGAAAAATATTCTTAAACTTCTGAATGAAAAATATGGAATAGAAGAAAAAGACTTTGAATCTGCAGAATTAGAAATTGTTCCAGCTGGAAAGGCAAGAGATTTAGGTTTAGACCGTTCAATGATTCTTTCCTATGGTCAGGATGATCGCTCTTGTGCTTATGCTTCACTTGCTGCAATGCTTAATCAAAAGGCTGAAGATAGAACTACCTGCTGTTTATGTGTTGATAAAGAAGAAATTGGAAGCGTTGGTGCAACCGGTATGGCTTCTAATATGTTTGAAAATATGATAGCAGAATTAATTGCCCTCACAGAAGATAATTATTCTGAATTAAAAGTAAGAAGATGTCTTGCAAATTCTTATATGCTTTCAAGTGATGTAAATGCTGCTTACGACCCAATGAATGCAAATCTTTTTGACAAAGACAACACTTCTATGCTTGGTGGTGGAGTTACATTCCAAAAATATACAGGAAGTCGTGGAAAATCTGGAGCAAGTGATGCAAATCCAGAATTTATTGCAAAAGTCAGAAAGTATATGGACGAAGCAAATGTTCACTACCAGATGGCAGAACTTGGTAAAGTTGATCAGGGTGGCGGTGGAACTATTGCTTACCATGCAGCTCGCTACGGAATGAACGTTCTGGACGCAGGAATTGCAGTTTTAAGTATGCATGCTCCTTGGGAAATTACAAACAAAGAAGATATGTGCCAGCTTTACCAGGGTTACAAGGCCTTTTTACTTTTAAAATAATCTAATTTTATGGTTTTGCCTTGATTAGACAATACGTCGAGTCAAGGCACGCTTTGCTCAAGACCTTGACTCGCTCGTTTTCAGAGGTTATATTAACTCCTGAAAAAAAACAGGTATTTTATTCAAATGCCTGGTTTTAACATAAAATCTTAGTCATTATCTTGACCTATAAGAACATCATAAATTCTATCAAAATCATTTTTAGAAGAAAAACCAATTTCTATAGAACCTTTATCAATTGTTCCTTTAAAATTGACATCTCTTACCCCAAAAAGATTTTTTAACTTCTGTTCAAACAAAGCAATATCAGGATCTTTTTTATTTACACCCTTAGACTTCTTTTTAGGAGTTGCTCGTCCGCCATTATTATATTGTTCTGCCATACTTTCCGCTTCACGTACTGAAAGTCCAGAACCAATTATCTTTCCAAACAAAACCCTCATATCAGAATCTGTTTTTACAGAAAGAAGAGCTCTTGCATGTCCTGAAGACAACTGTCCGTTTATAAGAGCTTTTTGAATATCCTCAGGAAGTTTTAAAAGACGAATAGCATTTGCTACAGTAGAACGATTTTTACCAACTTTTTTTGCAACTTCATCCTGAGTTAAATCGCCCATTTGTACAAGGTTGTAATAAGCAGTTGCTTCTTCAATTGGATTCAAATCAGAACGCTGAATGTTTTCGATTAATGCCATTTCGAGTTTCTGTTGTTCATCAAATTTTCTTAATACAACAGGAACTTTTGTAAGGCCAGCCATTTTAGAAGCTCTGGTACGACGTTCACCGGCAATTATGTAAAATTCTTTTTCACCAGCCTGTTCAATTACAATTGGCTGAAGAATTCCATTTTCTTTAATCGAATCACAAAGTTCTTCTAATTCTTTTTGTTTAAATTCAGTACGAGGCTGTTTAGGATTTGGTTTTAATAAAGCAGGATCAAGCCAAAGACCACCATTTTCATCAACCTCAATAACATCTGGAATATTATCAGATTTACTAGTAGTTTTTACCTTTAAATTGTGAATTCCACCAGCAACTGATAAATCAACTTCCTCTTTTGCTGCCTGATTTTCAGAAAGTAAAGCTCCTAAACCTTTTCCTAAACCATTTTTAGCCACGTCTTATTACCTCTTCTGCCAATTTCTCGTAGCTTCTTGCCCCGGCACAAGTTGAATCGTACTTGCAAATTGGAAGACCATGAGAAGGAGCTTCTGAAAGGCGTACATTTCTTGGAATAATAGTATTGAATACTACATCTTTAAAATATGACTTAACCTGAACTACAACTTCTTGAGCAAGGCGGGTTCTTGAATCGTACATTGTAAAAAAGATTCCGCCAATTTCCAAATTTGGATTGATATTTTTTTGAACTCCCTGAACAGTTTGTAACAAAAGGGTAATTCCTTCCAAGGCAAAATATTCACACTGCATAGGAACCAAAACTGAATCTGCAGCGGCAAGACCATTTATTGTTAAAAGTCCAAGAGATGGTGGACAATCTATCAATATAAAATCATAGATTTCTTTTAAAGGAGCCAGTGCACGTTTTAAATAAAACTCTCTGTCTTCCTGATCTACTAATTCAATTGCAGCACCTGATAAATCAATAGAAGCACTGATAGCATCCAGGTTTTCTACTGAAGTATGTTTTACTGCTTCTTCTGGTTTTACCTGTTCTGCCATAAGATCATAAATCGTTGGTTTTTCTTTAGAGATTCCAACTCCACTAGACATATTCCCCTGAGCATCAAAATCTACTAGAAGAACTTTTTTTCCTGCAAGTGCAATATAAGCACCAATATTAATAGCAGAAGTTGTCTTTCCGACACCACCCTTCTGGTTTACAAAAACAATGCTTTTTCCCATAGAGTAAAGTATAACAGTTTTAGAAATTTTAGTATACTAATAATAATACGGGAGGCTCTTTTGATACTTTCAGTCACACTTTCCAAAGCTACTTCTGAAGTAAAAACTCAGCTTGGAAACTCTTACGAAAAAATTAAAATTAAATACGAAAACTCTGCAAACGGAGCTTCTTATTTTATGGAGATGTTTACTAAAACACAGGTATTTCATAAACATCTTTCTCAAGAAGAACTGGAAGAATTTCTTACAAAATATGAGGGAAAATTGTTCAAAAATTGTGTAGAAAGAACAGAAAATGAAGAAATCACAATTCTTGCAAACAAAAAAGGAAAAATCACAAGATTAAGCAAAAAAATTGAGAGTAGACCCCTAAAAAGTAATCAAAAAATTCAAACTTTTACATCAAATCCCGGAGAATTTACTGATAGTACAAAAGTAAAGGGGACTGTCCCCTCTAATACTATGGGGTCTGTCCCCTTAAATATAAAAGGGACTGTCCCATTAAATAAAAAGGGGACAGACCTCTCGAATTTAGATTCTCTCAAAAACCAGCACCTGAATGTTTTACCTTCTTCCAAGAAAAATTACATTTTACAGGAAGGAAGACCTGTCCCATTTTTAATTTTGCTTGGAATTATGAATTCTCAGGGGAAGGTTATTGCTTCCCGCTACGATAAATTTCGCCAGATTAACAGATTTTTGGAATTTATTGACGACATACTTCCAGCTGTTACAAAAAACAAAGCCCCGGATGATTTTATTAGGATAGCCGATTTTGGCTGTGGAAAATCTTATTTAACTTTTGCCGTTCATTATTTTTTAACTCAGATAAAAAAAATACCTTGTAAAATTGAAGGTTTGGATTTAAAAGAAGAAGTCATTAATTACTGTAATCAAATCACACAAAAACTGGGACTTGAAAATTTAATTTTTCATACAGGAAATATTGCAGATTATCAGGGAAAAGAAAATCCAGATATTATCATAACACTTCACGCCTGTGATACAGCTACTGACTTTGCCTTAAAATATGCAGTAAGTCGTAATGCAAAAGCTATTTTAAGTGTTCCTTGCTGCCAGCATCAGGTTAATCAGCAGTTAAAAAAATCAAAAGACATCCCGGAAGAATTCCTATCTCTTTTAAAATGGGGAATTATTGGAGAAAAATTTTCTTCTCTAGTAACAGATGTCTGCCGTGGCCAATAGTTAGAAAACCAGGGCTATAAAGTTCAAATGCTTGAATTTATTGATGAAGCTCAAACTCCAAAAAATATATTAATCAGAGCAGTAAAAAACGAAAACAAAAAAATAACAAAAAGTGAAAAACCTCAATTAATTGAAAAACTTAAAATCAATCCTGAAATTTGGAAATAAAAAAAAACTCTAAAATTGAACTTTATTTGTCCAAGTTTAGGGGGCACTTCAATCTAAATCAAAGCTGATTTTTCAATTAGCAGAATTTAGTTTGTCTTTTTCCAGGCATCAATAAATTCAATCATAAATTGCTGAATATCTCCAAACCATTTTTTTTGAAATTCACAGGCCTCTATGCCAATGTAACGGAAATGCCAGCATTCCCAGCGGTATCCGGTAACTTCTTCATATCCCTGAGGAAAACTTAATGACCAGCCATATTTTGCAGCGTTTGCATAAACCCATTTTCCACCAGGAGTTTTATCAAAAGCATCATCTACAGGGGCAAAATCCAGAGCAAAGCCCAGTTGATGCTGACTTGTTCCAGGTCTTGCACTTTCTCTTTCAGCTTCTTCAAGGCCATCTACACTAACCCAGTAGTTAAAAAGATTTTTTTGATACTCATAAGAACGATAAGTTGAACTTACTGTCAAAGTTACTCCATCTTTTTTTGCAGCAGCAGCAAGTCTATCAAGTGCCTGGTAAGCTTCTGGGCGTAAACTTAAATTATCTTTATTAATTGCGTATAAATCATTTTTTACAAGTTTCACAAGATTTTTTGGTTCATAAGTTTCAGACACTTTATTTTTTTTATCGATTAAATAAAAAGGACTTAAATCTTCTGAAGAAAAATTCTTTTCGCTTTCCAGAACTTTATGTAAATCATCAAGAAATTCCTTTGGATTTCCATTTGGAATGGCTTTTTTACAATCTTCTGTCATCTGAAAAAGCACTCTATTCAATTTTTCAATTTCAGGATCTACATTTTGATTTGATTTTGCAAAGATAAAATTACAAAAAGTCAAAAACATAGCAAGAAGTACACTTATTTTTTTCACTTTTATCCTCCAGTTTATTATTTTTACAATTAATTTATCGTCAGGTTCCCATCTTCTAATATGCATTTTGTTGAACCATCGGAATATGTTAAGACAATACTTGGTCGTCTAACTAAACCGTCCAAATGAATTAAACTTGGAGCATCATTGTCATAATTCTGACCTATTGCAAAATGGCAGGTATGAAAGGCTTTTTCGTCTTCCAGCATATTTCCGGTAATTTGAGCAGCAGGATTTAATCCAATTCCAAGCTCACCAATATTTCTGGCATTTTTCTTGTAAATTGCTCCCTGCCCTCGTGCCAGTTTACCTTCTTTTTCCATAATCAAAGAGCGATTTTCGGCTTCGCTGATAGTTTTAAGAAGGCGTTTTGATTCTGCTCCACCACTTATTTCTGTTACATAACCTTTTTCAACTTTACAGGTAATTGGAGTTTCAAGAATTGAATCTCCGTCGCTAAAAGTCATAGAACCGTCATAAACAATAATGCCCTGACACCCTTCAGATTCCAAATCAGGTTCAAGAGGATTTTTACCAACCTGTGGGCTAATAAAAACTTCTCCAGAAGGAATATTTCCTCCACTTCCAGGTTTAGAAAAATCACCATTATCAAAAAGAAGTTTTCGATTTTTTACAGGCACAATTATGTCTGTTCCTGCTTCTGAAGTAACTCTAATACTTTCAACATCATTAAAAAGTTCTGCCAGTTTATTACAACGGTCTTGAAGTTCATAATAATCAATTGATGCAGTTCTAATCATCATGTCAGTGGTTGCACCAGGAGTCCAAACTGCCCTCATACTTTTTTTACCTTCCAGTAAATAATCAAAAATATGGTCAAATTCCTGGCCATCTGAAGTTTTATATGGATTAGCAACACCTTTAGGATCTTTTCCAAGTTTTACACTTGAAATTGAAAAACAAACATCTGGATTTGATGCAATTGCCGCCAAAACTTCTGGGGTAGCATCATCAAAACTAGTTCTTTCTGGCTGAAAAATTAAAGTTGTAAGGGCTCCTTTTTCGCAGGAACATTTAAATAAATCCTGAGCAATTTCACTTGTGGCAGGATTTGCAATGATTAAAACTCTTTCACCTTTTTTTATTTTAACTACATCTTCAATTACTATATCTGAATAAACTCTATCTTTTTTACCAGAGATTAACTGCCCTATTTTCTTTTTCTGCTCTTCCTTAATTCTATCTAATTTCTTAATATCTAAAACCATATTTATATCTCCCTTAAAATCAAATACCGCAGGTTGTTTCAACAACCGAGGATATTTGATTAACAATATAAGAGTTTCGCAAGAAACTCTAAGTTAAATTGAATGGCGATATTTTAGCCATTCAATTTAAACGTTCCCTACTTTTTTATAAGAACAAGATTTCTTTCACTGTCTTCCAGCCCCGGAACAAATAATTTTTTTACCTGATATTCTGGAACAATATTAGAGATTTCTGACATTTCTTCTTTTATATTTTCTAATCTGGCCTTGTAGGCACACAAAAAACCACCACTTTTTGTAATTCTAAGCAGAGTTTTTATCATTTTTTTGTCTAAAGGTCTAAAAGCTCTAAAAGTAATAAAATCAAAAGATTCTTCCGGGATTTTTTCGGCTTCGCTTTCTGTTACTTTTAAATTCTTGAGATTTAAAATGGCAGAGCAATTTTCCAAAAAGGCACAACGTTTTGACATTCTCTCTACCAGATTAAAATTTACCTGGGGAAAAGCTGCTGCTAAAGGAATTCCGGGAAGTCCACCACCAGAACCAATATCACCAATAAAGATTTCTTCTTTACCAGATTCTTTGATTAAATTATTGATTATTTGATAAGTAGAAAGACTATCCAAAATATGACGGATTACCAGTTCATCATAATCACTTGTATTAGTAAGATTGTATGCTGAATTAAAAAGAATAATTTCTTTAATATAGGCTTCCATTTTTTCTGCCAGATTTTTTATGTTTTCCTCCGGCAGATCACATTTTTTTAATCCATCTTCTAAAAGACTGCTCATAAAGACCTCGGATTAATAATCAATATCTAAAAGCATATCAACTTTCAATCCATTTTCTTCACTGTGAAGTGAAACCAGATTTCCGGTTTTTTCGGCTCTTAAATTTTTGATTTGCGAAAGTTTATAAATGTAAGAAGTTTCATTTTTTTCTGTTTGAATTACACTTGGTTCAACATCATAAATAATACTTGTTCCGGTTGAACTAACTGCCCTGAATAAAATATAGAGAGTTTCTTCTTTAGCCTTCTGCCCCGAAAAATATCTTCGGTCTGCAGATAATAAAAAAGTTCCGCTTGTTTCTGGCTCACTAAAAAACACCTTTGTAAAAGATTCTGACATACTGTAACCATTCAATTTAAATCTTAAAATTGAAGGCTGTCTCTTTTTGAAAGTTTGAGAATCTGTCTGAAAATTAGTTAGATTTGCCTTTTCCAAAACAGAAGCATTTTTCTGCTGATTTTTTAATTCATCAAGACTTTCCAAAACCTTTTTTAATAAAGCATTTGTCTCTTCATTAGCAATACCAGAAGAATAGTCTTTTGAAAGCCCAGTAAGAGAAGAAAGATTTGTAAAAAGACCAGAATCATAAAGAGTAGAAATATCTTTTGCTGTTAAATTTGTATTGTTATTGATAAAAGAAGATAAAATATCTTCGGAAGTGCTGCCATCTGTTAATATTGCACTTGCTGCAGCAGCTGTATTCTGCTGATTATTTTCAGCATCATTTTTAGAACTATTAGTTTTTTGACGGGGAATAGAAGGTTTATAAAAATTTCCATCCAAAGAAGGATTTGAAATAGTTGGCATAGAAGGCATTTCTGGCATTGCAGGCATTTCAAGAGATTCTGCCCACAATGTAAAATTTAGTGCCAATATGAGAGGAAACAATAATTTAATTTTCAGATGATTACAAATTTGCAAGACTCTCCTCCACGTATTCAAGTCTTTGAGTAAGTTGAGCAATTGTTTTTTCAAGTCTAGACTTTTCTCTTTCCAATTTAACTTTTGGATCATCTCCGCGGGCTTTTGCTGCCTGCTGTTTCATCATTTCTCTTACACTTGCCGGAGATTTTCCACCTTCTACAAACTGCTGTTCCAGAGCTGCTCTGTCATCCTTCTTTTTTACAGAAGCTACAACTTTCATATTCTCAAATCCTATAGATGGATTTACTTCTACAGCTGCAACTTTTCTTATATCTTTTGCTGCATTTCTTGGAAGACACAAAACTCTATCAATGTAATCTTCGTAACGAATATCAGCTTCGTTGCAAAGGTCAAAGGCTCTGGCCAGTTTTTTACCAAATTCCTGCATAAGCTGACCATTTTTTGCCAGATAATTTGTTTTTATGTCTTCTGTTAATTCTTTTAATTCAGGATTATTTTCCCAGCCAATTGAATAATAGCCTTTACTTTCTGCTAACTGAAGAAGCTGACCAAACTTTGCCCAAAATCCCTGTGTATGAACTTTGCAAGGCTTTCCATAAGAAGGATCATTTTCCTGTTTTTCGATTGTAATAAGATGATGAGTATATTCATGAACTGCTGTGTAAATAAGCATATTGTCACTTTTGAAATTTTTATTGTGAAGAAAAATTTCGTGAGTATCTGGTTTATAAAATCCGTTTACCCTCTTACTCTCTTTTCCTGTTTGAATTACAGAAAAATCGATTGCGGCTTCTTCAAGTTCAAGTAAAATGCTTTTAATTTTTTCGTTATCCATATTATATCAAACCCCTTTTGTAAAAGCTCAGGGTAAACTAACTGAGTCTTATCTATTTTAATTATTTTTTCTGCTTAATAAAAGTTTAAAAACAAAATATTAAATATATCCCAACTGAGAAAGTATAATAGAAGCAGAAACCGTAGCGGCAGTTTCGGTTCTCATAATTCTTTCTCCCATTCCACAACGAATATAACCGCTGTCTTCCAGGTAATAAGAGTTTGTCAATTTATGAAAACTCAATGCATACATTGTTTTTATGGAA